>NZ_JAKFEF010000024.1:0-149786 GCF_036675785.1 Aromatoleum sp. | reverse complement strand
ACGCCGACGCAGGTGCATGAGAGCACCATCCAGAAACTCGCTATTCCCGCGGGACAGAAGGCCGTTGCCACCGCCGGGCAAGGAGGTAGCAAGTGATGATTCGCCGTATCCCGACCCTGCTCCTGCCGCTGATCGCTGCCGCTGCATTGCTGGTCCCGTCGCTGTCGGTTGCCCAGCAGAATCCCGCCCCCGCGAAAGTCGCGACCGCTGCACCGTCGGCGGCGCCCGCCGCGCCGTCGGCCGCCGACGTCAACCGCTTCAACCGTCTGCTCAAGCCGGCCGGCCAGCGCAATCTGCCGCCGCCCGAAGATGGTATCCACGACCCGACCAACGAAGGCACGCACGCGCTGCAGCCGCCGCTGAGCGCGTTCAACGGCATGACGCGCAGCAACGCGGGCAATCGCGTCGACTGGGTGAAGTCGCTCGGCGCGAATTCGATCTCACCGCGCTGGGACAAGATCGACGGCAGCGCGGTCCCGGTCGTCATGGACCTGAACATCGTCCGTGAAGTGAAGGGTTCGATGCCCGACGTGGTCTATCCGCACAAGCAGCACACCGAATGGCTCGACTGCTCGAACTGCCATCCGGCGATCTTCGTTCCGCAGAAGGGCGCGAACCAGATCAGCATGGCGTCGATCCTGCTCGGCCAGAAGTGCGGCGTGTGCCACGGCAAGGTGGCGTTCCCGGTGTCCGAGTGCCGGCTGTGTCATTCGAAGAAGAAGGACACGCCGATCGCCCGCACGAGCGAGCAGGCCGCGAAGTAAGCGGCGTCGGCCCGAGGAGTCGGACATGAAGGAATCTTTTGCTTGCGTCGGGCTCCTTGGGCGGGCCGCGATTGTCGTCGCGCTTTCCGCCGCGATGCCGGTTTTCGCCCAGCAACCCGAACCGGCTTCCGCCGCGACCGCGGCGCAGCGCATCCAGGCGCGGGAGCCGGACCGCGCACAGGTCGAGCGGCGGCTGGAGTCGGTCGGCACGCTGATCGAAAAGTCCAGCGCGGCGCGCCAGATCGAGGCGAGCGGCGTACCCGAAGCGCTGCAACGCCACGAACAGGCGAAGCAGGCCTACCGCGACGCGAAAACCGCGTTCGCGGCCGGGGACCTCGCGAAGGCCTCGACGCTGCTTTCGACGGCAAGCATGACCGTGTTCCAGGCGGCCCGCCTCGCCGCACCCGAGACGGTCACTGCCGAGAAGCATGAAAAGGACTTCCGCAACAAGCTCGAGAGCGTGAAGGCGCTGCTGTCCGCGCAAAAACGCATCGCCACCGAGAAATCGGAAGTCAAGGGAACGTCGGAAAGCACGCGCCAGATCGAATCCCTGCTCGCCGACGCCGAGCAGAAGGCGGCCGCGGGGCAATTCGATGCAGGCCGCGCGACGCTCGAGCAGGCGTATCTGCTGGCGAAAGCGTCGGTGAGTTCGATGCGTTCCGGCGACACCTTGGTGCGATCGTTGAACTTCGCCTCGAAGGAAGAGGAGTACCACTACGAGGTCGACCGCAACGACACGCACCAGATGCTGATCAAGGTGCTGCTCGAAGACAAGGGCGGAACGTCCGCCAACCCGCGAATGCAGGAATTCCTCGACAGCGCCGCGTCCCTGCGTCGCGACGCCGAAGCCGCCGCCGCTCGCGGCCAGTTCGCGGTCGGCATCGAAACGCTGGAGCGCGCGACCGGCGAGCTCGTTAAGGCGATACGCAGCGCGGGGATCTACATTCCCGGCTGATTCCGGACGGCGGTAGTGCGCCGCTGCCGGCCCCGATGCCCTTCCCCGCGGAAGGGCATTTTTTTCCGAGGACCGCCCGAACGGGCACCGCGCCCTGCCAGCGGCCTGCATGCGCTCCGGGGAAATCAGCGCGTACCCATTTCCGGGTAAGTTTGGCATGGCGCTTGCTCTCTGTTGACATACCCATCGAAATCGCCACGTATGCCAAGCTGCAGCAGCGCTATTCCCGCGGATGGAATCGGGCCACCGGACCGCCTGGAGCGGCCCGGAGTCGAAGATTGGTACCGCCGCGCGGGGAAGTTCGCGCCCTGGTTCGGATGGGCCGCGGCAGTGTCGTTCGGCGCGGCTATCTACCTCGTCTTTGCCGCCGCCCCGACCGAAGCCGTGCGGGGCGAGCACCACCGCATCGCGTTCATCCACGGCCCCGCGACGTGGGTCTCGGTGCTGATCTACGTGCTCACGGGCGCTGCGGCGGCCTTCGGGCTCATGACGAAGCAGCAGCTTCCTTCGATGCTGGCCTCGGCGCTCGCGCCGACCGGCGCGATGCTCGCGTTCGTTTCGCTGTGGACCGGTGCCCTGTGGGGCAAGCCGGTGTGGGGGGTGTGGTGGGTGTGGGACGCCCATCTCAGCTCGGAGCTGCTCCTGCTGTTCCTTTTTCTCGGATTCATCGCGCTCCGGGAGGCGATCGACGACAACGGCCGCGCCGACCGCGCGAGCGGCGTGCTCGGGCTGGCCGGGCTGGTCGCCCTGCCGGTGCTGCACTTCGCGGTGCACTGGTGGAACAGCCGTCACGGCCATGCGTTTCCGGACGTCCGCATCGCGCCGGGGAGCGGAATCTCGTCGTTCGTCGCGGTGCTGACGATGAGCGGCTCACTCGCGTGCTACGCCCTCGCCGCCGCGATGACCCGGCTTCGGGTCGTCATCCTCGAGCGGGAGCGGAGCGCCGCCTGGGTCTCCTGCGAGCGCGGGTCATGAACTGGGATAGCTGGGGCGCGCTCTGGGCGATGGGCGGCGACGGTATCTACGTCTGGGGTGCCTATCTCGTCGCGCTGGTCGTCGCCGCAACCGAGATCGGCATCCTGGCATTGAGCCGGCGCGCGATCCTCGCCCACCTCGGCCGCTTCGCGCGAATCCGGCCCGCGACATCGGACACGGAGGCGGGCCGCAGGTCGCCGTTAATTTTTCCGCGCACCGAAAGAGTCGGCGGGGCGTCGGCGAACGGCGCTGCAGTTCGGCACAGACGATGAGATCATCCAGGACTCGATGGCGTCTCCGGGCCGGACCGGTACGGGGTTACGGCCGGACGGCTCGACGGCGCCCGGGTTCGCGTTAATATCCGCAGCTGCGGCCCCAAGAGCCGACCTTGAAAATCCGGCTTCATCGAAATAGGACATGCGCCTCGGAATCTCCGGAACGCCCCCGCGCAAGCGGCCATGGCTGCCCAAAGGCCTCGTCGCCCTGGGACTGGCACTCGCGCTGATCGCTCCGCTGCCGGCGCGGAGCCGGGAACCGGCGTCGATGCCCGCGGTGCCCCTGACGCGGCTCGACGGCACGGCGATGCGCGCCACCGACTGGCTCGGCCGGCCGCTCGTCGTCAACATCTGGGCCACCTGGTGCCCCCCGTGCCGCACCGAAATGCCGTCGCTTCAACGGCTTTCGGCCCTCATCGAACCAAGCGGCGCGCGCGTCGTCGCGCTTTCGCTCGACACCGACCTTAACCTGGTTCGGGAATTCGTTCTCAAGTACGGGATCGCGCTGCCGATCGGCGTCGCGACGACCCCCGGCAGCGCGACCGACGCGCTCGGCGCGACCGCGCTGCCTCTCACGCTGTACGTCGCCCCCGACGGGCGCATCGTCGGGCGCCATTTCGGACAACGGAACTGGGCCGAAGAATCGGCGGTGCGGGACGTGAAGCAGCGTCTGCTCGCGCGATAGGAGGCGGACGCCCTCGCGATTCCGTCGTTGCTGCGTGCTTCCTCGACGAAATCCTCGCCCACCCGCGCCGCCACTTCGCGCCGACAGGGCGGCAGCGACGACGGCGTCGTCAGCGAACCGCGGACCGTTCGCCGGCGAGGAAGGAGCGCGCCGTCGCGTGACCGTGGTCGGCGGCGCGCCGTATCCACTTGAGCGCTTCTTCCTGGTCCTGCACGACGCCCTTGCCGGCGAGGAACAGCAGCCCGAGCCCATACTCGGCTTCCGCGTGATTGCGGCTCGCCGCTTCGAAGAACCACCGTGCGGCCTCCTGGTCGGGGTCGGCGACGGTCTTGGAAATCGTGTCGCCGAACACGTACATTGTGCCGATGAAGTACATCGCGTCGATGTTTCCCTGGTCGGCACTGCGGCGCGCCCATTCCATCGCGCGGCCTTCGTCCTCCGCAACACCGCGCCCGTAGAAGTACATCACGCTGAGTTTCTCCTGCGCGACCGCGGCGCCGCTTTCCGCGAGCGGGAGAAACGCCTTCGCAGCCTCCTCGTACTTTCCGCTGTCATACTGACGCAGCGCATCGTCGATCGGGGCCGCGTGTGTGAACCCGGTCAGCAACGTCATGCACAGGGCGATCCGACGCAACATAGAATGCTCACTCCTTGAATACGATCGACACGTTTTCGGTTCGGTTGAGCCGGTTCGGCCCGCACGTCGCGCTGATCACGCAATATCCGTACCGAACCGGCACCGCAGCGGCAGTCGAAACGCAGCGACGGTTCCGGGCTCTATATCGAAAGTAGGAGTCCCGCAGTCCCGTCAGGTCTGACAAAATGCCCGCATTCGATGTAACCCCCTTCAGGTAGCGCGGGAGCACACGCGTCGCATTAACCGCAGCGAGATTCAGGATGAAGAGCAGAACCTTGGCCGGGCACGACGGCGACGCCGCGGCAGAGCCACAAGCGTCCGCCGGAGCACACTCCCCGCGGCCGCTCTTCCTCAAGACGAAAGGCATTCTTGCGTTCGTCGCGATGGTGATCTACGTCATGCTGATCGGCACCGCGACCGAAGTGCAGCGCCAGAACCTGCTGCGCGGCGTCGGCAAGCTGGAGCAGGCGCACCGCGTCGAGGCGCAGCTTCTCGAAATCAACACTTCGATGGCGCGAACGCTGCTCGCCGTCAATCTGACGTTCTCGGCGGACGATCTCGCCGCCGCATCGATCCGCGCGATGATCGAAGTCGAAGCGACGCTTTCGCTGCTGGAGTCGATCCAGGACGCGCATCCCGAGATCGCGGGCTTCGCGGGCAGCCTGCACGCCGATGTGCGCAATATCGCGCAGGCGCCGAACATCGACGTGCTCGGCCGGATGCGCGCGACGCTCAACGGGCTGATCATCGAACTCGACCGGATCACGCAGGAAGCGCACGCCGCGCGCCTGAGCCTGCTCGACGATTACCGCCAGAACTATGACCGGATCACGCTCAGCGGACTGGCGATGCTTGTGGTCGGCCTAATCCTTCTCGGGGCGGTGATCGCGATCTTCTTCAGTCGCCTGACCTGGGATATCCGCAAGCTCGAAGCCCATGCGCGCGGCATCGTCATGGGCCGCCGCGACAGTCCGATGCACGTCACGCGCAACGACGAACTCGGATCGCTGATGCGGGCGGTCAACCAGATGCAGGAAGACTTGCGCCAGCACGAGCGGAACATCGAGCGCGCCCGCCTCGAACTGTTCCATCGCGAGAAAATGGTCGCGGTCGGCTCGCTCGCGGCGCAACTCGCGCACGAGATCAACAACCCGATCGCGGCGATCACCGGGGTCGCGAGCGCGATGAGCCAGGTCCAGGAAGCGGGCCGCTGTCCGAACCGGGGTTGCACCTGCAAGCCCGGGCTGATCCTCGAACAGGCGCGGCGGATCTCGCTGATCACGCGCCAGATCGCCGATTTCACTCGGCCCCAGACGCAGCAGCCCGAACTACTGAACCTCAACGAACTCGTCCGCAACACCTGCGCGTTCGTCAGCTACGACCGTCGCTTCAGGCGCATTTCGCTGACGACCGAACTCGACGACGAGATGCCCGCGATCCGCGCGATCGCCGACCACCTGACGCAGGTGCTGATGAATCTGCTGATCAACGCCGCCGACGCGCTCGACGAGATGCCGAGCGAACACCAGGGCGAAATCCGGGTGCTGACGCGCGTCGGCGAGCGGGAGGCGACGATCGAGATCTCGGATAATGCCGGAGGCATCGCGCCGGAGATGATCGAGCGCGTTTTCGAGGAATATTTCACGACCAAGCCAGCGGGCAAAGGGACCGGCCTCGGCCTCGCGCTGAGCCGCGAACTGATCCAGGACGCCGGCGGTTCGATCGCGCTGGAATCGACGCCGGGACAGGGAACCACCGTCCGTGTCACTCTCCCGCTCCTGGCCGCCGAACAGGCGGCCTGAGCGCAACCAGGAATGCGGGTACGCCACGAAACAAGGGAAGCTGATGCATATTCTAGTCATCGATGACGAGCGCGCGGTGCGCGAAATCCTCGCCGAGGCGTGCCGACAGGCCGGCTATTCGGTCGACGAAGCGCGCAACTGCACCGAGGCCGCGTCCAAGCTCGTGCGCGGGGATGTCGATCTGGCGCTGTGCGACATCAAGATGCCCGACGGCAACGGCGTCGACCTCGTGCGGTCGATGAAGGAATCGCCGATCGAAACGAACTTCATCATGGTGACCGCGTTCGCCTCGATGGAAACGGCGGTCGAAGCGCTGCGCGCGGGCGCCTCCGACTACATCATCAAACCGTTCAACATCGAGGAGCTGCTGCACCGCGTGCAGCAGATCGCGGCGCTGCGCGGGCTGCGCGAAGAAAACCGCGTGCTGCGCAAGTTCGCGAAAGGCGACGCGGCGAAATTCCGCTTCACGTCCGCGCCGATGCAGGCGGTCGAACGTCTCGCGAGCAAGGTCGCGCCGACCGACAGCACGGTGCTGATCACCGGGGAATCCGGCACCGGCAAAGGCGTGCTCGCGCGTTCGATCCACGAGCAAAGTCGTCGCGGCGAACATCTATTCCTGCCCGTCAACTGCAGCGCGATTCCCGAAACGCTGATGGAGTCGGAGTTCTTCGGCCACACGAAGGGCGCGTTCACCGGCGCCGACAAGGCGCGCAAGGGTCTCTTCCTGCAGGCCGACCTCGGCACGCTCTTTCTCGACGAGGTCGGCGAACTGCCGATGCTGATGCAGACGAAGCTGCTGCATGCGATCGAGGAAAAGGAAATTCGCGCGGTCGGCAGCGAACAGTCGCGCCGCGTCGATTGCCGCATCATCGCCGCGACGAATCGCAACCTCCACGACATGGTCAAGGAAGGCACGTTCCGCGAGGATCTTTTCTTCCGCCTGAGCATGTTCCACATTCACATCCCGCCGCTGCGCGAGCGCCAGGACGACATCCGCGGACTGATCCGCTTCATCCTCGAGCGCGCGCGCGAGCAGAACGGCGCGGCCACAGCGATGACCGTCGCCGACGAAGTCGAGCGTCTGCTGCAGGGCTATCCGTGGCCCGGCAACGTTCGGCAGATGGAAAACGTCATCAACCGCGCGTGCATCCTCGCCGAGGACGACTACATCACGGTCAACGACCTGCCGCCCGAGATCGCACGCGCCGCGCCGCGCCCCCAGTCTCATGGCACACCCATTGCTACCCAGCTTTGTCTTCGCGATCAGTTGCGCGAATTCGAAGCCGGCGTGATTTTCCGGATGCTCGACGAAACCGCGGGCGACCGGCGCCTTGCCGCGCAGCGCCTGGGCATCGGACTGTCCAGCCTGTACCGCAAGATGGAGGAATTCGAGGCCTTCGGCATCGCCCGCAATCCGACCGGCGGAACGCCGCCGACCGCGGCTCCGGGCCCGAACAAGGAATGAAGCATGTATTTTCCCGCAACCGAGAAAACCCTTCCCGCTTTCAAACACGCGCTTCTCGCGGTCGCACTGCTCGGCGCGCCCTTTGCGGTGCAGGCCGACGCGGCCGCCGATTACAACGAGGGCCTTGCCGCCTACCGCAAGGGCGACGTGACCGGTGCGATGTCACCGCTCAAGCGCGCCGCGGATGGCGGCATCGCCGAAGCCCAAGCGCTGTATGGGACGCTTCTCGATAGCGCGGAACTGGACGACGAGGCCCAGGGCTATCTGCTCAAGGCCGCCGGACAGGGCAATGCCGACGGCCAGTACGGCCTCGCGAAGATGTACCTCACCGGAGAGGCCAAGGCCCCCGACGAGCGGGAGGTCGCACGCCTGATCCGCGCCGCCGTCGCGCAGGAGCACCCCGCGGCGACGATCTCCCTTGCGCTCGCCTACACGAGGAAGGACGCGCGCTTCGGAGCGGACGCGCTCACGCCCGAAACCGGACCGTTGCTGCTGAAGGCGGCCGAACTCGGCGACGTCAATGCGATCGAGTCCGTGTCGACCGCATATCGCATCGGGGACTACGGCCTGCCGGTGGACGCCGCGAAGGCGGATCAATGGAGCACCCGGCTCGCCGAGATTCGGGGCGTCAAGCCCGGAGCCCGGAAGAAATGAGGAGGCGCGGCACTGTTGCCTTCGCGCTCGCGATGTTCTCGGCTTCCGCGTCGGCACTCGCGGCAAACATCGGCGAAGGGCAGCGCATCTACCAGATGCATTGCCTCGGCTGCCACGGCGTCGGCGGCCAGAGCGCGATCCCGACCGCACCGAACTTCGCCCGCAGCGAGCGTCTGATGCAGCCGGACACGACACTGATGATGTCGATCAAGGCCGGAAAAATGACTATGCCATCTTTCAACGGTATCCTTCGCGACCAACAGATTCTCGACGTGATCGCTTACCTGCGGACCCTCCAACGATGACCCTGAACCTCCTGCATGCGCGGCAGTCCCTGGCCGCAGTCGGCCTTCTCCTCTCCTGTGCCAGCTTCGCCGCGTTCGGGCAGACTTCCCCGGACTACAAGATCAGCGAAACCTTCAACGTCGGCGACGCGGTCTACGTCCGTTCGCTGACGATGGAGCCGAAGGCGAACAGCGTCTGGGTCGGCACCTCCGTCGGCGTACACGAAATCGCGCTGGACACGCGCAAACCGAAAACGACCTTCACCCGCAACGACGGCCTCGCGAACGAATACGTGTTCGCCGTCGGCATCGACTCGCAGGGCTACAAGTGGTTCGGCACCAACGCCGGCGGCGCCTCCCGCTACAAGGACGGCAACTGGAAGACCTATTTCCCGATGCACGGCCTCGCCGACTACTGGATCTACTCTTTCGCGAACGACAAGAAGGGCGATCTGTGGATCGGCACGTGGGCCGGGGTCAACCATTTCGACGTGAAGACGGGCGAATTCAAGACGTACGTAAAGGAACTCATCAACGAATGGGTGTACGGGCTCGACGTCGATGCGAAGGGCCGCGTCTGGTTTGCGACCGAAGGCGGCGTATCGATGTTCGACGGCAAGCAGTGGAAGTCGTGGACGCACAAGGACGGCCTCGGCGCGCCGAACGTCAACCAACTGCCGGCGAGCAGCAACACCGGTCTGGGCACCCGGTCCCGCCACGACCTGTCGACGATGGAGCGCGGTGACCCGACCTACAACCCGAACTACTCGTTCGCGATGCATATCGGCCCCGACGGCGATGCCTGGGTCGGCACTTGGGGCGGCGGCGTCGCGCGCTTCAACGGCAAGTCCTGGCGCAATTACAGCACCGCGGACGGACTCGTCGGCAACATCGTTTATTCGATCGCGCGCGACGACAAGGGCGCGTTCTGGTTCGGCACCGACAAGGGCGTGTCGCGCTTCGACGGCAAGAACTGGAAATCCTTCACGGTGCAGGACGGACTCCTCGACTCGCACGTCTACACGGTTGCGAGCGCACCGGGCGGCGACATCTGGGTCGGCACCCGCCGGGGGGTCGCCATCATCAGCAAGAAATAGCGTTCCCGGCGCGGCGACGGGGCTTTCACCTGCACCTCGCCCCGCCCGCGCCGCGACGCCGGTCGCCGCTTCTTTCGATCATTTCCCTACTGGAGCTTTTCGGCATGACTCATAAACTCGCCGCCGTCGCCGTAATCGTCGGCGCCGCGGCCATCGCCGGCGCGTATACGCTCGGCACGCAGCAAGCGGCGAAGCCGGTCCCCGTCCCCGCCGCACCGCATGCGACGTCAGCGCCGTCAGCGCCGTCAGGCGGCGCCGGGCAGGTGCGCGAAGGCAAGGTCGGCGTCGATCCGACCGAAAAATTCACGCATTTCCGGGTCGGCAACAAGAACGTCAAGAAGATCTTCGTCGAAGACGGCGTCGTCTGGGTCGCGACGTCCGGCGGGGTCATCCGCTACGACACGCGCAGCGACCAGTTCAAGCTCTACGACAACCAGAGTGGGTTGCTCTCGAACGGCATGTTCTACGTCGGCCGCATCCAGGGCAAGATCACCGTCGGGACCTATGGCGGCGGGCTGTCGGTGCTCGACGAAAAGACCAACACGTGGGAAACCTACAACATCCCCGAGGGGCTCGGCGACGCCTTCGTCTACGACGTCATCGAAACGAAAACGGGCGATCTGTGGATCGCGACGTGGTCGGGTGTCAACCGCGTGCGCGGCGGCAATCTGAAGGACGCGTCGGCGTGGGAACTGCACACCGTCGAGAGCACGAAGGGCGGCTTGCCGAACGACTGGGTGTACGGCTTGGCCGAAGGCAAGAACGGCGAAGTATGGCTCGCGACCGAAGGCGGCATGGCGCGCTACGCCGACGGGCAGTGGGAGAACTGGAACCATTCGCGCGGCGTCGGCGCGCCGTACGAGAAGGTCAAGCAGGAGATCGCGTTCAAGAACGACCCGGCGAAGGAATCGTTGCATCACGCGCAGCAGAAGAAGGAAATGGGCCTGCAGGACGTCGACCAGGCGTACAACCCGAACTACATCATCTCGCTCGCGGTCGATCAGGACGGAACGGTGTGGGCCGGAACCTGGGGCGGCGGTCTCGCCCATTTCGACGGCAAGCAATGGGAAAACGTGACGACGGTGGAAGGGCTCCCCGGGAACCACGTGTTCATGCTGCACCGTGACCACCAGAACCGCCTGTGGGTCGGCACGAACAACGGCCTCGCGGTCAAGGAAGGCAACGGCTACCGCGTCATGCGTGCCGAGGACGGCCTCTTCAGCAACACCGTGTTCTCGATGGCGACGACGCCGGACGGCGGCATGTGGGTCGGAAGCTACGGCGGCGTGGCCCATATCCGGCCGACCGCGAAGAACTGAAGAAGACGCTCGGCGGCCGGTTCGAAACGAACGGGAGGGGCGAACGGCCCCTCCCGTTTTTTTTGTACCTCCCACGATTCCTGCCGCGCCGCGGCGGCGCTCGACGACGTCGCGCACATCCCGCTCGCGGCCCTCGTCGCGAACGTGGCCGGCCCCCGCCCGCAATCGGTGAAGGGACCTATGTTAAATCGCCGAGCCTCCGCGCGTTTCGCGACGGAGCCTCGGCGCCGCGGTTTGCCGCCTTAGTTGCGGACCCGGTCGATCACGATTTCAACCGAGGACTCGTGGGGCGCGGCCGTGACCGGCACACCTTCCAGATCACCGGCCTGGGCGGTCGCGCTGCCCTGCTTCGACAAGCGGGCGCCGACGCTGATCTGCGCCGGGAGCGGCCCTTGAGACATGCGCTGTGCGTTCTCGAAACTGAACGCCGCGGGAAGATCGACCGCGCGCAGCCGCAGCGCAGCCAGCGGAATGCCGCCTTGCGCGGGCCGGGCGAAGACGAAGACGACGTCGTCCGGCCCCGCCTGCGCCGCGAGTTGCGGCGAAATGCTCACGGTGCCGCTGACCGTGAGCGCAGACGGCGCAGCAGTACCGGCATCGCCAGCGGCCGCGTGTGGCGCTTCGAGCAGCGCGATCCCGCCCTTGCTGCGTGCCTCGTTGATGCTCCCGAGAATCCCCTGATAGGCCGGTTCCTCCGGGCTCAGCTTCGCGAGGATCCGTTCCCAGTATGCCGACGCGCCGGCGTAGTCTTCGCGGTGGAAGGCCGCGGTGCCCGCAAGCGCGAGCGCCTTCACATGGTTCGGATCGATCTCGACCGCCCGCTGGATCAGCCGTTCCGGAGCGCCGTCGAAGCTGCGCCCCGCGGCCACCGCGAGGAGATCCGCCCAGTCCGCGAGCACGTCCGCGTCGTCGGGAACGTTCGCACCGATTCTGCGCCAGGTTGCGGCAGCCCCTTCGAAGTCCTTCATCATCGAATAGGAGCGGCCGAGCATCAGCCAGCCCTGGACGTCCTCGGGTTGCCGCTCGAGCCGTTCGGCAAGCTGCGCGACCAGCCTCGTCATCTGTTCGGGCGTGATCTGGTGGCTCTCCTCCTTCGCGACCGCGACCGGATCGAGGCCGCGCGGCTCGCCGAGCATCAGGTAGACCGCCGCGGCCATCAGCGGGACCACGGCGATCAAGGCGACCGCCCACTTGCGTGCCGGACGGAGGTCGGCGCCGCCCTCGGCCGCGCGTCCTTCCTCGAGCGCGCGCAGCTCGAGTTCCTCGCGCGAACGCTGGTATTCGGCTTCGCCGATGTTCCCGGCCGCGCGTTCGGCGTCGAGTTCGCCGAGCTGCTCGCGCAGGACGACCAGAACGGTTTCAGCCTGGCGCTGACGCTTCGCGTCTTCGCGCGCACGGCCGCCGGCCCCGATCATCGGTGGAACGACAAGCAGCAGCGCGCCGGCCACCAGCGCGGTGGCCAGAATCAAGAAGGGAATCACGAACGGGGCTCCTCGGAGGAATTCGGCGTGCCGCCAAGCAGCGCGCTGGCGCGTGCGCGCTCGTCCTGGGTCAGATGCGGCGCGGACTGGGCTTCCTTGGCGCGGGAACGCAATCTCCACGCCAGCCAGCCTGTGCCTGCGACCAGCAGCAACGCCGGCCCGAGCCACAGCAAGAGGGTGATCCCCTTGAACGGCGGAAGATAAAGCACGAAGTCGCCGTAGCGTGCGACGAGGTAGTCGACGACCGCCTCTTCGCTCTTGCCCGCGGCGAACTGCTCGCGAACCTGATTGCGCAGGTCGACCGCGAGCGGCGCGTTCGATTCCGCGATCGTCTGGTTCTGGCAGACCAGGCAGCGCAGCTTGTGCGACAGATCCATGACCCGCTCTTCGAGCGCGGGATCATTCGCGAGCGGTTCGGCTTCCGCCGCCGATGCGGGACCCGACAACGCGAACAGGAACAGGACCGCGGCGAGTGCGGAACGCACGGAATGCTTCAGGTCTTCAGCTCGCACGCGACAACTCCGCAATCTTCGGCAACAGCACGTCGCGAACCGCCTCCGGCGTGACCGGCCCGATGTGCTTGTAACGGACCACACCCGCGCGATCGATCAGGAAAGTCTCCGGCACGCCATAGACGCCGAAGTCGATGCCGACGCGACCATCCGCATCGACCACGGACAACGTGTAGGGATCTCCGTGTTCCCTGAGCCAGCCGAGCGCTTCCGGCCGCGTGTCCTTGTAGTTGAGGCCGACGAGCGGCACGACGTTGTCCCGCGCGAACCGCATCAGCACCGGATGCTCCTGCCGGCACGACACGCACCAGGAGGCCCAGACGTTCAGCAACCAGACTTGGCCGCGCATGTCGGCTAGGCCGACCTCGGTCTCCGGCGCCGCGAGGGTCGCGAGCCGGAACTCCGGCGCGGGCTTGTCGACGAGCGGCGACGGCACCTCGCGCGGGTTCAGGGTCAGGCCGTAGCCGAGGAAGCCCGCGAGCACGAGGAACAGCGCAAGGGGAACGAGAAACTTCGCTTTCATGGTCGATCACTCATGTCGTCTGACGGGCAGCAACGGCGGCGGCCTCGCGCTGGGCCAGCCGACGATAGCGGCGGTCGGACGCGGCGAAAACACCGCCGATCGCCATCAGGAGACAGCCCAGCCACACCCAGCTGATGAAGGGTTTGTAGAAAAGACCGACCACCCACGCGCCGTCCTCGAGCTGGTCGCCGAGGTTCACGTAGATGTCGCGGAACGGCCCGATGTCGAGCGATGCCTCAGTCATCGGCATCTGCTGTGCGACGTACACGCGCTTCTCGGGGTTGAGCGTCGCGACCGCGACGTCGCCGCGCGTCACCTCGATCGTCGCGCGCGCCGCGTCGTAGTTCGCGCCGGGCGCGTCGACCACGCCGACGAACTTGAAGGTGTACCCCGCGAGGTGCGCGCTGTCACCCGCGTGCATCTTGACGTCGAGGCGCTCGTTGAGGCTGTTGACCATCGTGACGCCGATAATGAACACGCCGATGCCCAGATGCGCGAGCCACATGCCCCACCACGCCGCCGGAATGCCGCGGAGGGTCGTGCCGACAGCAGCCCCGCGGCGCTCCGCGAACCGCGTCGCGAGCAACTTCGCGCTGCCAAGCAGCACCCACGCGGCAAGCGTGAGGCCGAGAACGGTACGGACGCTGACATGGCCGACCGCGAACGCGATGCCGACGCCGAGGACGAGGCTCGCGATGATCGCCGGCGCGAGCAGCCGCGCCACGCGCTTCACGTCGTCCCCTTTCCAGCGGACGAACGGGCCGATGACCATCAGCACGACGACCGGCGCCATCAGCGGCACGAACACCGCCTCGAAATACGGCGGGCCGACCGAGATCTTGCCGAGCCCGAGCGCATCGAGAAACATCGGATAGAGGGTGCCGAGCAGCACCGAACCGGTTGCGACCGCGAGCAGTACGTTGTTGCCGAGCAGCGTCGAGTCGCGCGAAACCAGGCCGAAGCTGCCGCCCCCCGCAAGCTTCGGCGCCCGCCACGCGAAGAGCGCGAGCGAAATGCCGATCACGAGGACCAGCAGCGCAAGGATGAACAGGCCGCGCCTCGGGTCGGTCGCGAACGCATGCACCGACGTGATGACGCCCGAGCGGACGAGGAAGGTGCCGAGCAGCGACAGCGAGAACGCGCTGATCGCGAGCAGGATCGTCCAGCTGCGGAACGCGCCGCGCTTCTCCGTCACCGCGAGCGAATGGACGAGCGCGGTACCGAGCAGCCACGGCATGAAGCTGGCGTTTTCGACCGGATCCCAGAACCACCATCCGCCCCAGCCGAGCTCGTAGTACGCCCAGCCCGAGCCGACGGTGATGCCGGCGGTGAGGAACACCCACGCGACCGTCGTCCAGGGACGCGACCAGCGCGCCCACGCGGCATCCATCCTGCCGCTCAGCAGCGCGGCGATCGCGAACGCGAACGCGACCGAAAACCCGACGTAGCCCATGTAGAGCAGCGGCGGGTGGATGATCATGCCGGGATCCTGCAGCAGCGGGTTCAGGTCGCGCCCTTCGGCGACGGCCGGAATCAGCCGGTCGAACGGGTTGGACGTGACCAGCGTGAATGACAGGAAGCCCGCGCTGATCCAGCCGAGCACCCCGAGCACGCGCGCCATGAACGGCTCGGGCAGGTTGCGGCTGAACACCGTGACGGCGACGGTCCACAGCGACAGCGAGAGTGCCCACAGCAGCAGCGAGCCTTCATGGTTGCCCCAGACGCCGGTGATCTTGTAGATCAACGGCGTGTCGGTGTGCGAATTGACGGCCGCGAGCTGCAGCGAAAAATCGCTCGTGATGAAGGCCCAGGTGAGGCACCCGAACGCGAACGCGATGAACAGGAACTGGCCTTGCGCCGCGGGGCGCCCGACGGCCATCAGCGCGAGTCGGTTGCGGTTCGCGCCGATCATCGGAACGACCGCCTGTACCAGCGACAGCACCAGTGCAAGAATCAGGGAAAAGTGGCCGAGTTCGGGAATCATTGCTGCACCGTCTCAGCCGCTTTCTGGGCCTGGGCCTGATCGACGGCGTGCTGCGCTTCGGGCGGCATGTAGTTCTCGTCGTGCTTCGCGAGGACTTCGGATGCGCGGAACTGGCCGTCCGCGTCGAGCGTTCCCTGCACGACCGCGCCCTTGCCTTCACTGAAGAGGTCGGGCAGCGAGCCTTTGTAGGAAACGGGAATGGCTTTCGCAGTATCGGTAATCGCGAACCGGACGGTGACCCCGTCCGCCTCGCGGCGGACCGAGCCGGTCTCGACCATTCCGCCGATGCGGAACGTCTTGCCGACCGGCGCCTTGCCGGCGGCGACTTCGGTCGGCGTGTGGAAGAACACCAGGTTCTGCTGGAAGGCGGACAGCACGAGCGCCACGGCGCCGATGAGCAGTGCGACAGCACCGCCGAGCAGCACCAGACGTTTACTACGGGGTTTCATTCAACGATCTCCTCAAAAACCTTCCGTCCGCCTCGGCCGTTCGCATTGGCGCGACGAAGCCGCAGCAATCGCCGCACGGTTTCCCTACGACGGCGCGCGACCATGATCAGTTCCACGACTACAAGAAATACGGTAAGTCCGTAGCTACCCCAAACGAAGGGGGCCGCTCCGCCCATCTGCCAGAAGGCGCTCCACGACTCCCACTGCATCAGACCTTGCCCTCCAGCGCATTCAGTTCCGCGCCCACCCAGTCGGTGTGCCGCTCACGTTCGAGAATCAGCGGACGCACGCGCCACAGCGTGACCGCGATCGTGTAGGCCCACGACGCGAGCGCCATCACGAGCATGCCGAGGAGCATCGTCGCCGCCATCGACGGGGCTTTCGTCAGGCTCACCGACGCGCCCTGATGCAGCGTGTTCCACCATTTGACCGAGAAATAGATGATCGGGACATTGACGGCGCCGACCAGGGCGATGATCGCGCCCGCCCGGTCGGCACGGCGCGGATCCTCGATCGCCTGCGTCAGCGCGATGAATCCGAAGTACAGGAAGAGCAGCAGCAGCTGCGACGTCAGCCGCGCGTCCCACACCCAGTAGGCGCCCCACGTCGGCTTGCCCCACAACGAACCGGTGACGAGCGCGAGGACGCAGAACATCGCGCCGGTGGGCGCGAGGGCGCGCGCCATCAGGAAGGACAGGCGCGTGTTCATCACGAGTCCGACCGCGGACCAGAAGGCCATGATCAGGTAGACGAACATCGACATCCACGCGGCAGGTACGTGGATGAAGATCACGCGATACACCTCGCCCTGCTGCGCGTCGGTCGGCGCGACGAAGAAGCCGAGCCACAGCCCGGCCACCGTGAAAATCGCCGCGACCGCCGCGAACCACGGCGCGAGCCTTCCGGCGAGCGGGTAGAACATCTGGGGAGCGGCGAAACGAAACAGGCTCTTGCCTCGTTCTGGTCTGGTCATGTCTTCGATCAATCGACTGCGATTCTGAGGGCCGCGGCGCACGCGATCGGCGCCAGCACTAGTGCACCGAGCAGTCCGCCGCCGAGCAACAGGAGGTGGGCGTCGGCGCCGGTTCCCGAGAGATAGGCATCGACCGCCCCGGCTCCGAAAATGAGCACCGGCACGAACAACGGCAAAACCAATAAAGCAAGTAACATGCCTCCGCCGCGCAAACCCAGCGTCAGGGCCGCGCCGACCGCGCCGAGCAGCGCGAGGATAGGGGTCCCGAGTGCGAGCGACAGGATCAGGACGCCGAGCGCGCCTTGCTCGACGTCGAACAGCATCGCGAGCGCGGGGGCGACGAGGACGAGCGGCAGCCCGGTCGCGACCCAGTGTGCGAGGATCTTCGCGATGACCCACAGCACGGTCGGCTCCGGCGACAGCAGGAGCTGTTCGAGCGTGCCGTCGGCGTGGTCCTGCGCGAACAGCCGGTGCAGCGACAGCAGGGTCGCGAGCAGCGCGGCGACCCACAGGACGCCGGGAGCGATCGAGCGCAGCTGGTTCGTTTCGGCGCCGACCCCGAACGGGAAGAGGCACACGACGACGACGAAGAACGCGAGGGTGACGAGGACGTCGGCCCGGCCTCGCCACGCGAGCAGCAGGTCGCGTCGCAGCACCGCGCCGAAGGGACCGAGCGCGCGACTCAAACGGCCACCTCGGTGAGGTCGAGCACGCGGGGCGGCTTGGCGAACGGGGCGTCTTGGTGCGTGGTCAGGATGACCATCCCGCCCGCGGCACAGTGGTCTGAAAGCGTCATTGCGAGATCGGCGACCGCGGCGACGTCGAGCGCGGTGAAGGGTTCATCGAGCACCCACAAGGTCCGGCGGATGCCAAGAAAGAGGCGCGCGAGGCCGACCCGTCGCCGCTGCCCCTGCGACAGCACGCGGGCCGGCAGGTCGAGCTGCTGCGCGAGGCCGATGCGGACCAGCGCGTCCACGCAGCGCTCCTCGTCGACGTCGTCGCCGGCGGAGGCGCACGCGAAGCCGAGGTTTTCGAGCGGCGTCAGCAGGTCGTTCAGCGCCGGAGCATGGCCGAGGTAGAGCAGCGCGCGGTGGAAGGCTTCGCGGTCGCTGCGGATCGGCCGGTCGTTCCAGCGGATTTCGCCGGCTTCGGCGTGGGCGAGCCCGCACAGGATGCGCAGCAGGCTGGTCTTGCCGAAGCCGTTCGGTCCGGCGATCCTCAACAGCTCACCGGGCGCCATCTTGAGGGAGAGGCCACGAAACAAAAGGCGGTCACCTTTCAGACAGGCGAGATCTTCGGCATAAAGCATGGGCGTGGATTTAACCACAGACGAAAGGGCTCGGGGGCGCGGCGTGACTGTGGAAAACCGCGATCCCGACGGCGCTGGCGGGATCGCGGTCAGCGGATGCGAGATGCCCTGCTTCAGCCCTCTTTCGGAACACTTCCGCAGCGAGCGCCGTCGTGACCCTCAGCGCTCGCCGCGCGGATTCGACACGGCCCACACCGCGGCCTCGACGCGTGAGCGGAAATTGAGCTTGCGCAGCAGATGCTTGACGTGGACTTTGACGGTGCCTTCGGCGATGTTGAGTTCGCGCGCGATCAGCTTGTTCGACAGGCCGGCGGCGATCTTGTCGAGAATGCGCTGCTCCTGCTCCGTCAGCCCGGCCTCGGCGGGCGTTTCCGGCCGTCGCTCGTGGCGCAACGCGGCGGCCATCAGATGCGTCAACGCCTCCGACACGACGATCTTGCCCGCCGCGGCCGCGCGCAGCGCCTCGACCATTTCCTCCGGCTCCATGTCCTTCAGCAGGTAGCCGTCGGCGCCGGCGCGCAGCACCGCGACGAGATCGTCGGCGGCGTCGGACACCGTGATCACGACGACGCGCGTGTCGAGGTCGGCCTGGCGGACGAGCTTCAGCACGTCGAGGCCGGACATGTCCCTCATGTTCAGGTCGAGCAGCAGCAGGTCCGGCCGCAGGTGCAGGATCTGCGCCATGCCGTCCTTGCCGTCGGCCGCCTCGGCGACGAGGCGGAAGCCGGGCACGGTGCGTAGCAGCTGGATCAGTCCCTTGCGGAACAGCGGATGGTCGTCGACGATGACGACGCTTTGCGGGGAATCGGTCATCTCGCCTCCGGGCCGATTGTTTGCGCGTCCGATGCCGAACGGGTCGCGAAGCGCACGACGATGCGCGCGCCGCCGCCGTGGCGCTGCCCGACCTCGAGCGTCCCGCCGAGGCCGCGCGCCCGTTCGCCCATGATCGTGAGGCCGTAATGGTGCGGCTCCACGACCGGCTGCGGCGGAATGCCCTGGCCATCGTCCTCGACGACGGCGCGGATCTCGCCGCCGGGCTCGGACAACAGCTCGACACGAATGTGGCGGGCCTGTGCGTGGCGCGTCGCGTTCGAAAGCGCCTCGCGGACGATATGCAGCACGTGGATCTCCTGGTTCGGGCTCAGGTGGCAGCCGGAGAGGCGGATCTCCAGGTCGATCGGGATGCCGCTGCGCCCGGCATATTCTTCGACGGTGCTGCCGAGCAGACGCGCAAAATCGCCCTCGATCCGCAGGCGGAACGTCGACAGCAGCTCGCGCAGCTGGCGGTACGCGGCGTTGATCCCCTCGCGCAGGTCCCCGAGGATCGCCAGCGCATCTTCCCGCTGGTCCGGTGCGGTCAGCGCGGGCGACAGCAGGCTCGCCTGGATCTTCATGTACGTCAGCGATTGCGCGAGCGAGTCGTGCAGTTCGCGCGCGATGATCGATCGCTCTTCCTGCAGCGCGAGCAGGCGCTTGCGCTCGCTCTGGTGCGAAATTCCGAGCGCGACGCCCATGTGGCGGGACACCGCTTCGAGCAGCGTGTGCTGCCACTCTTGCAGCCGCGCCCCCGCCGGCAACGCCAGCCGCATCATGCCGTACAGATGCTCGGCGTCGCGCAGCGGGACCAGCAGCACGTCGCGACCCGGCTCGCGGCGGTAGCTCCACGGCGACTCCCGGCCCGGACAATTCAGGCACGCCTCGCCGCTCGTCTGACGGCTGCCGCATTCGCCGATGCTGGAGAACAAGGTTTCGCCCGGGCCGCCGTGTTTCGGCAGCATGCAGACGAAGCTGCCGTCGAGCCCGAGCAGCTGTTCGAGATCCTTCAGCGTCGACGCATACGTCTCGGAACTCGCCGGCGCGTGGTAGAGCCGCGAGATCACGTGGTAGAGCAGTTCGAGCGAGCGGTTGCTGCGCGTCAGGTCCGCGGTCTTTTCGTCGACGCGGCGTTCCAGCTCGCGGTTCGCGTTCGATAGCCGGTCGGCCATCGCGTTGAACGCGGCCGCGACCTGGCCGAGCTCGTCGGCGCTGACGTTCGTGCTGCGCGCCGCGTCGTCGCCGTGCGCGACGCGCACGGCGCTCGCGCGCAGATCGCGCAGCGGCAGGAACACGCGGCGCCGCAGCGCGTACAACGCGCCGAGCATGCACGCGGTCACGAGCGCCATCGCGACGCCGAGCGTCGCGCGCAGCTGCTCGATCCCCGCCTCGGCGTCCTGCTCGAGCACCGAGACGAGGGTGTCGATCTGCGCCGCGAACGCGTCGACCTCGGCCAGGAGCTCGCCGTAATGTTCGGCGTCCCGGGCGTCGCCGCTCGCTGCGCCCGTGTCGAGCAGCCGCGGTTTCATCCTCGTGCGCCAACCGGCCTCGATGCCGCGGTAAATCGACGAAAAGAGGCTCCCCGGCGCGCGTTCGAGCTGGCCGCGCAACGCCGCGTCGTCGAGCCGCTGCTCGAACGCATCGACCGCGGCGGCGAGTTCGGCTTTCCCGCTCCGTCCGTCCAGCGCATTCACCGCCGCGATGGTGCCGGCGCGCTGTACGAGCCGGCGCAGGCTTCCCGCGACGTTGATCGCGCTGCCGCTGCCCTGGACCGTCTCCACGACGGCGACCGATGCGCCGATGCCGACCAGGCTGACGAGCGCGACTAACACGAACGGGAGCACGAGCATCAGGAGAACGCTGCGCGCGGCGACCCTGCGAAAAAGCCCGCGGATCACGCCGCCGAAGCTCACCCGCGCCTCGCCGCCGTACGCTTCATGGAGATACCTCCATTTTCCCGAACGCTCCACAGACGCCTTCCACCTGAACTAAAAATACCAATAATCAATTATTTAGGAGATACCACCCATACCTCAGAAGTGGTATTTGGCATACTCCCGCAATTCGGCCTGCCTGCGGAGCCGCAGGCGCACCACGCTACAGTGAAGATGCTTGGACCGGGCCAACGTCCCAAAGGAGCGCAACGACATGGCGATCGTAATTCAGGCGCAAGCAATCCAGACCCTTTCTCGCGTCGAACCGTTCCGCCGGCTGGACGCGGACGTCCTCGGACTGCTCGTGCAGGGCGCGCGGACTTCGCGTGTGTCGCGCGGCGAAATGCTGATGCACCGCGGCGACCGCCCGTCCGGCATGTGCCTCGTCGTCGAAGGCGAAATCAAACTGTTCCTGATCTCCAGCTCGGGCACCGAGAAGATCATCCGGCTCGCGGGTGCCGGCGATTCGTTCTGCGAAGAGAGCATTCTGAGCGACAAGCCGCAGATCTTCGCGGCGCAGGCGACGCGCAACAGCAACGTGCTGACACTTCAGCGCGCGGCGCTGCGCAAGGCGATGGCGGCGCAGCCGGCGCTGACCGAGGCGCTGATGGCGAGGCTGTCGGAGCGGATGGCCGAACTCGTCGAAGGCATGGAGCAGTGCATGCAGCGCAGCAGCACCCAGCGCGTCGCGCACTACCTCGTCCGGCACGCGGCGCCCGGGGCGCAGTCGGCCGAAGTGCGACTTTCGAGCGACAAGCAGACGATCGCGTCGCAACTGAACCTGACGCCGGAGACCTTCTCGCGCGTGCTCAACCGGCTGCGGCGCGAGGGTTTCATCCTGCCGCACGGACGCCGCTCGATCACGCTGACCGACGTCCAGCGCCTGCAGTCGATCGCGGCCTAGCGCGCCGATGCCGGGGGACGGATCGAATGCATCGCGCGCGCCCGACGCAACGCGGGGCCGCGGTCAAGCCGGTGCGACCGGCCTGACGGCTTCGATATTCGCGTCGGCCGCAAGCCAGCGCACGAGGATGCGGTAGACGTCGAGATCGAACCGCCGCGCCGGCGGATCGGCGACCAGGCGGTCGCGCGCGGCGGGGTCGTCGCCGCTGCCGAGCACGCACCATTGGTCGACGAGATGGAAGGCTTCGCGACCCGAATGCGCGCAGCACTCCTCGATGACGACCGCTCCCGCCCACGGCCACGTCCGCAGCCTGACCGAGCCGAGCGCCCCGATCAGCCGCTCGTCGTGCGCCGCGAAGCTCTCGCGGCCGACGCACACGCCGGCGCACTGCTTCAAGAGGTGCGCGCTGCATGCGCCGTTGCTGCCGCTCTCCAGTCCCAGCCGCTGCGGACACAGGCGGTAGTGCTGCGCGAGTTCGCGCAGCACGCTGTCGGACTCTTTGCGGTGGCGGAACGCGCCGTGAATGTCCTGCCACGACGCCGGGTCGGTGCCCGTCAGCGGGATGCGCTCGAATATCGGCGGGCGCCGGCGGTTGGGGACGACGCGCAAGCCGAAAACGTCCTCGCGCCCCGGCGCCACGCGATTGTGCGGCGGGCGTTTCGCCCGTACGAGCGCCGCCTCGCGCAGCGACGCGGCGAGGTCGCCGGCCGTTTCCTCCCACTCGACGCGGCGCACCTTGCGCGCGAGCGCGGCGTCCTTGCTGTTGCCGCCTGCCGAGAAATGCTCGGTGACGCGGGCCCGCAGGCTGCCGCCCCGGCCGATGAACAGCAGTTGCCCGTTGTCGGCGAAGAACGAATAGACGCCGGGAGCGTCCGGCAGCCCTTCGAGTATGCCTTCGGGCAAGCCGGGCGGGCGCGGCGCCGCCTTCATCGCGCGCTCGCAGGCGCGATCGAGCACCTCGGCCGGGAATTCGTCACGGACCTTGCGCGCGAATTGCCACAGCACTTCGGTATCGCCCATCGCCCGGTGGCGCGCTTCGCAAAGGAAACCGTGGCGCGCGATCAACGCATCGAGGCCATGCTTGTGGTGCTCGGGGTACAGCGCGCGCGACAGCTTCACGGTGCACAGCACTTCGGCGTCGAACTGCTGCCCGAGCCGCGAAAACTCGTTGCGGACGAAGCCGTAGTCGAAGCGCGCGTTGTGTGCGACGAACACCGCGCCTTCGAGCCGCGCGCGCACCGCATCGGCGAGCTCGGCGAACGTCGGCGCAGTCGCGACCATTTCGTCGGTGATCCCGATCAGCCGCTGGATCAGCGGCGGAATCCCGCGGCCCGGGTTCACGAGGCTCTCCCAGCGCTCGACCAGTTCGCCGCGCTCGATGCGCAGCACTGCGATCTCGGTGATGCGATCGGACACCGGGTTTGCGCCGGTCGTCTCGACGTCGATCAGGACGAGGGAATCAGGAAGCGACACGCGACAAACGGTCCGACGCGCGTTCGCGCCGAGCCGTCAGCAGGGAAACGGGGAAATCCGGCCACGCGGCACGCGGCGCGAACTCAGTGATTCGTATCGTAGTAATACGCCTTCGACGGCACCTCCGACTCGTCGAGCCGGGCCTGCGCCTCGACGTCCTGCGGCTTGTCCCACCACAGCGCGCGGCCCTTGCGCTGCTCTTCGAGTTCCTGCGGATGCTTCTCCAGCCACTCGCGGATGAATTTCGTGTGCTCGGATTCGTAGATCGCCATCGCTTGCTCCCTGGGAAAGGCGCAATTGTAGGGCGCCGCCGGGGACTGCGCCAATCGTGCCGCCCGGTCATGAGGCCAACCCAGGAAAAGGGCGCTTCAGTCCGGGCTACGCGCAGGCTGTCCGCAGAAGCTCGCGAGAATGCTTTCGACTTCGGCCCGCGGCAAGCCGCGGACGATGAACACGAGCCGGCTGCCATGGTCGCCGTCGGGCCACGCCGGCAGGCTCGCCGGCGGGTAGGCGACATGCTGCACGCATTGCACGACGCGCGGCAACGGGTCGCCGGCGACGTTCAGCACGCCCTTCACGCGCAGGATGCGCGCGCCGTGCACCTGCAGGATCAGGCCGAGTCCGTCGGAAAAACCGAGCCAGTCGAGCGGGGCGTCGAAGCGCAGGACGAAGCTCGCGACGTCGTCGTCATGGCGGGTCGCGGGCGCGGGCGCCGCCGCGCCCCCCGGCCTTCGCCACGCCGGCGGCGCACGCTTGTCCTGCGCCGCCCCGGCGCGCAGCGCTTCGTCACCGAGCCAGGCGGCGACGTCCGTGAGCTTGCCGGCCGGATCGTAGAGGCCGCAGCCAGACACCGCACCGACGTCGACCCGGCCGCGCGCGACCTCGATCTGCGGCGCGCCGGGATTCAGCGCCGACAGCCGCCGCGACAGCGCCGCGCGCTGCCCGGCCGGGGCGAGGTCGCATTTCGTCAGCAGCAGCCGGTCGGCCATCGCGACCTGCCGCACGGCTTCGCGGTGCGCGTCGAGCTGCCCGTCGGCGAGCGTCGCGTCGACGGCGGTGATGACGCCGGCGCAGCGGTAGCGCTCGGCGATGAACGGCTCGCGCATCAGCGTATGGATCACCGGGGCCGGATCGGCGAGGCCGGTCGTCTCGATCAGCACGCGATCGATCGCCGGGATCTCGCGGCGCAAGGCGCGCATGAACAGGCCCTTCAACGCCTTCACGAGATCGCCCTGCACGCTGCAGCAAATGCAGCCGGAATCGAGCACGACCAGCGTTTCGTCGACCTTTTCGATGAGGTGATGGTCGATCGACGCGTCGCCGAATTCGTTGATCAGCACCGCCGCCCGCGCCATCGTCGGCTCGCGCAGCAAGTGATTGAGGAGCGTCGTCTTGCCGGCGCCGAGAAAGCCGGTGAGGATCGTGACCGGGATGCGGCGGTCGCCAGCCGCAAGCGCGGACGACCGCGCGTCGGTCGGCGCGGCCACAATCGCGGACGACGGCGCGTTCGCCGGCACGGCCGCCATCAACTGCGCGTGTCGGCCTTCAGCCGGCCGATGCGCACGACTTCGGGAACGCGGCGCACGCCCCGCATCACGCGGGCGAGATGCACGCGGTCATGCACCTGCAGCACGAGATTGATCGCGCTGTAGATGCCCTGTTCGCTGTCCATGTTGATGTTGCGGATGTTGCAGTCTTCTTCGGAAATCGCGCTGGCGATGCGGGCGAGGACGCCGCGCGCGTTCTTCGTCAGCACACGGATCGTCACGTCGAAGAGGCGTTCTTCGCCCGATTCCCACTCGACGTCAACCCAGCGGCCGCGATCCCCGCGCAGCTTCGCGACCACCGGGCAGTCGTGCAAGTGGACTTCGAGGCCCTGCCCCTTGCGGATCGTGCCGATGATCGGGTCGCCGGGGATCGGTTGGCAGCAGCGCGCGAGCTGCACCGCAATGCCCTCGCTGCCGCGGATCAGGATCGCACCCGCCGGTTTCGGCTTGATCACGTTCGGCCGCCCGGACTCGAGGTCCTGAGCCTGCGCGACGCGGCGCGCGACGATCGCCGGCAGGCGGCGGCCGAGGCCGATATCCGCGAACACTTCCTTCTTGCCGCGCACGCCGCGCTCGCCGAGGAAACGCTCCCACGCGAAGGTGCTAATCTGGCCGAGCGTCAGCCCATGCGGGCGCAGCGCCTGGTTCAGCAGCCGCTCACCGAGCGCGACCGATTCTTCCTGCTGCGCGCCTTTCAGGAAATGGCGGATCTGCGCGCGCGCCTTGCCGGTGCGCACGTACGTGAGCCACGCCGGATTCGGGTTCGCGTGCGCGGCGGTGATGATCTCGACCTGGTCGCCGTTGCGCAGTTCGGTGCGCAGCGGCATCAGGTCGCCATTGACGCGGCACGCGACGCAGCGGTTACCGATGTCGGTATGCACCGCGTACGCGAAATCGACCGGCGTCGAGCCCTTCGGCAGCGACAGGATCTTGCCCTGCGGGGTAAAGACGTAAACTTCGCCGGGAAAGAGGTCGATCTTCACGTGCTCGAGGAACTCGGTTGCCTCGCCCGACGCCGACTGCAGCTCGAGCAGCGACTGCAGCCACGAATGCGTCTTCTGCTGCAGTTCCGAGAGCGTCTTCTCGTCTTCCTTGTACAGCCAGTGCGACGCGACGCCGCTCTCGGCGATGTGGTGCATCTCGGCGGTGCGGATCTGCACTTCGACGGGGGTGCCGAACGGCCCGATCAGCGTCGTGTGCAGCGACTGGTAGCCGTTGGCCTTCGGGATCGCGAGGTAATCCTTGAACTTGCCCGGCACCGGCTTGTACATCGAATGCAGCGCGCCGAGCGCGAGATAGCAGCTCGGCACGTCGCGCACGATGACGCGGAAACCGTAAATGTCGAGCACTTGCGAGAAGGTCAGCCGCTTCTCGGCCATCTTGCGGTAGATCGAGAAGAGATGCTTCTCGCGGCCCTTCACTTCGGCCGAGATGCCCCACTGCGGCAGCCGCTCCTCGATCGCCTGGAGGACCTTGCCGACGACTTCGCGCCGGTTGCCGCGCGCAGCCTTGATCGCGCGCGACAGCACGCGGTAGCGCAGCGGGAACTTGTGCTCGAACGACAGTTCCTGCAGCTCGCGGTACAGGTTGTTCAGCCCGAGGCGGTTCGCGATCGGCGCGTAGATCTCGAGCGTTTCGTTCGCGATCCGCCGCCGCTTCGCGGGGCGCACGCAGTGCAGCGTACGCATGTTGTGCAGGCGGTCGGCGAGCTTGATCAGGATCACGCGCAGATCGCTCGCCATTGCGAACAGCATCTTGCGGAAGTTCTCGGCCTGCGCCTCCTCCTGCGAGCGGAACTCGATCTTGTCGAGCTTCGACAGGCCGTCGACGAGCTCGGCCGCGGTGCGCCCGTAGCGGTCGGCGATCTCCTGCTTGGAGATGTGGGTGTCCTCCATCACGTCGTGAAGGAGCGCGGCGATCAGCGCCTGGGCGTCGAGGTGCCAGTCGGCGACGATGTCGGCGACCGCGACCGGGTGCGAGATGTACGGATCGCCGCTGATGCGGAACTGCCCTTCGTGCGCCCGCGCCGAGAAATGGTAGGCGTTCTCGACGCGCTCGACGTCTTCCGGGCGGAGGTAGGCGGAAATCTTCTCCCTGAGCTCGGCGAGTCCGCACGAGATTTCGGGCATGGGGAGCGAACGGAGCGGATCGGGGGCGGGGACCGCGGCGGCATCCATGGCGTGTGTTCCCCTCCCCCGACAGGGGATCAGGCCTGCCCGCGGTTCAGGACTTCGAGTCCGACCTTGCCGGCGGCGATTTCGCGCAGCGCGATGACGGTCGGCTTGTCCTTGTCGCCCTTTTCGAGTTCGACCTGCGGCGCGGAACCGATCGTGATCTGGCGCGCGCGGTAGGTCGCGGCGAGCGTCAGCTGAAAGCGGTTCGGAATCCTTTTGAGGCAATCTTCGATCGTGATACGCGCCATAGTTCAGTCCTGTTCAAGAAAATCGAAATAGTGCAGGTGCCGCAGATGCTGGTTCGGGTAGCGCAGCCGCGAGGCCCGCACGACCGCGACAAGGTCATCCACCGCGCACCGCAACTCGTTGTTCAGTATAACGTAGTCGAATTCGCCGATATGCCGCATCTCGCCGCGCGCGCCGAGGAGCCGCCGCGCGATCACGTCGTCGCTGTCGGTGCCGCGGCCGCGCAGGCGCGCTTCGAGTTCTTCGAGCGACGGCGGCAGCACGAACACGCCGACCGCGTCGGGAAACGCCTTGCGCACCTGCTGCGCGCCCTGCCAGTCGATTTCGAGCAGGATGTCGCGGCCTGCGGCGATCTGTTCCTTCAGCCAGACCTTCGACGTCGCGTAGTAGTTTCCATGCACTTCCGCCCATTCGAGGAATTCGCCGCGGTCGCGCAGCTCGCGGAATTCCGCGATGTCGACGAAGTGGTAATCGCAGCCGTGTGCCTCACCGGCGCGCGGTTCGCGCGTCGTGTAGGAAACCGACAGCTGGATCTGCGAATCGCGTTCGAGCAGACCGCGCACCAAGGTCGTCTTGCCCGCCCCCGACGGGGCGGTGATGATGATGAGGGTTCCGGGCATAAGTATTCGTGCTGTCTGGGCGGGCGACGGGTTGTCCCGTCCGAAGGGCATGACGGCCGGCGGGTGGTTCGAATCCCCCCGATCGCCGGCGGGTTTCCGATTGTGCCAGCGGGCAGCGGCTATTACCAAGGGAAGATGCATGGCCGGACGCGGCAGGGGATCGGCGCGAACCCGCGGCACTTCGACCGGCGACACTTCGGCCCGGCGCTGCTGGGGGCGGGAACCATCGGCCGTTACAGCATCCGCTATCGGCCCCGGGACCCGCTCGGCTAAGCTTCCGCTTTGCGCTTCGGATACGCCCGATGTCCCGACCTCTGTTCCTGCTGTTCCGTGTACTGATCACGCTCGGCATGCCCGCTGCGGCCGCTGCGGCCGATGCCCCGCCGCTGCCCGCGCTCGCCGCGGGCGCCGACCGACTGACGGTGTCGGGCATCTCGTCGGGCGGCTACATGGCGGTGCAGTTCCACGTCGCACACTCGACGCTCGTCGACGGCGTCGGCGTCATCGCGGCCGGCCCCTACGATTGCGCGCGTGGCAGCGTGACCCGGGCCTTGAACAACTGCATGTCGCCCGACGCCGGCGCGCTGCCGCCCGACCCGGCGCAGACGATCGCGCGCGTCGACTCCGAAGCGCGGGCAGGGCGTATCGATCCGCCCGCGGGTCTGCGCGGCGATCGTGCGTGGATTCTCGCGCTCGGCGCCGACGCGACGGTCGAACGCCCGGTCGTCGACGCGCTGCTCGGCTTCTACCGCCGCGTGCTCCCGCCGGCAGCGGTGCGTTTCGTCGAAGTGCCGAACGCGGCGCACGGCTTCGTCTCGATCGCCGATCCCCAGGCGAACGGCTGCGACACATCCGAACCGCCGTTCATCAACCGCTGCGGTGACGTCGATGCCGCCGGCCTGCTGCTTGCGCACCTGATCGGACCGCTCACCCCGCCGTCCCCCGCGCCGGACGGCGAGCTGCTGAGCTTCGACCAGCGCCCGTTCGCACCGGTTGCGCCGCTCGAGCTGAGCCTCGCCGACCGCGGCTACGCGTATGTGCCGCGGGCCTGCCGCAACGGAGGGTGCGCGATCCACGTCGCATTCCACGGGTGCCGGCAGACGGAAGCGCAGATCGGACGGCGCTTCGTCGAGGGCGCGGGTTACAACGCGTGGGCCGACACGAACCGGGTCATCGTGCTTTATCCGCAGGTGCGCCCGCGCAGCGGTTTCACGTGGGGCTCGTGGCGCTGGGTCTACAACCCGCGTGGCTGCTGGGACTGGTGGGGTTACACCGGCCCCGCGTACGCGACGCGCGACGGCAAGCAGATCGGCACCGTGCGCGCGATGATCGACCGCCTCGCGCAGCCGCCGGCCGCGTCGCCGCTGGATCACTGACCGGATGGACGCGCACGGTCTTCTCGGCCTGCCGCCCGACGCGGGCGAGCGCGAGGTCAAGCGCGCGTTCCGGCGCCTCGCGATGCGCTGGCACCCGGACCGCAATCCGGACCCCGCCGCGCTTGAACACTTCAAGCGGCTGCGCGCCGCCTACGAAGCGATCCTCGCGCGGCTTGCGGCGGCCAACGACGATCGCTCGGGCGACGACGTGAGCGGCGCCGGAGTTGCTGCGGATGCGACCCGCGACCCGGCCACCGGCGCGACCGGGGAACCGGCGGACGCCGGGCGACGCGGCGAAGGCACTTGCGAGCGCGGGCCGGACCGCTATCAAGAGCTGACGCTGACGATCGAGGAAGCCTTCTTCGGCGGAGAACGGACCGTCGAGGTCGAGGACGCCGTGACGTGCGAACGCTGCGACGGCAGCGGCGTGGAACAGCTGACGCACACGCGGCTGTGCACGGCGTGTCACGGCTCGGGCCGGCTGCGCAGCACGAACGGGCTCGCCGGCTGCGGCGAGTGCGGCGGCCGCGGCTATCTCAGCAA
Source organism: Aromatoleum sp. (assembly GCF_036675785.1). Lineage (NCBI taxonomy): Bacteria > Pseudomonadati > Pseudomonadota > Betaproteobacteria > Rhodocyclales > Rhodocyclaceae > Aromatoleum > Aromatoleum sp. The sequence goes on along the minus strand of NZ_JAKFEF010000024.1, from coordinate 120,013 downwards.
GCAGGCCTGCACCGCGTGCGACGGCACCGGCCGGCGCCGGGGGCGGCGACGGGTATCGGTGACGGTTCCCCCGGGCGTCGTCGACGGCGACGAACTGCGCGTCGCCGGGGCCGGCGACGCGGCGCCTGCCGACGGCGGCTCGCCCGGCCACCTCGTCCTGACCGTCGTCCTCGCGCCGCATCCGCTGTACCGGCTCGACGGGCGCGACCTCGTATTGAGCCGGCCCGTCAGCGCATTCCGGATGCTGCTCGGCGGCGAACTGCCGGTGCCGCTGCCGGACGGAATCCGCCACCTGAAACTCGCGCCGGGCCGCGCCCTGCCGCGCGAACTGAGGGTGCGCGGCGCGGGATTCCCCGGCCGCAAAGGGGTGCCCGCCGGAGCACTGATCGTCAGGCTCGTCCCGGTGTTGCCCGACGCCGCGTCGCCCCGCCTGCGCGCCCTGCTCGAAGAGATCGAGAACGAACTCGCTGCCGGCCACGGCGCGGCGATGCCCGATCTGGCAAACTGGGAGGCGCGCTGGCTCGCAGATCGCGACGACTGACTTGGCAGCGGCATCCCGTTCCGTCTGAACCCGTCGGCCAACGCACGACAGGTTCGTCGAAGTCCTGCAACCGCCCTTCGACGAACCTGTCGGGACCGTGGCCGAGGATTCAGCGCGAACGGTTGTGTTCGATTGCCGGCTTGTCGGAACGGACTTCAACGCCGGCCGACGCCCACACTCTTTCCGCCGCCTCCCGGCTTCCGTCCCTTTCCCCCAGGTTCCCGATGATTCTCGATATCGATCTTGTTTCCGACTTCGTCTGCCCGTGGTGCTTCCTCGGCAAGGTGCGCCTCAACCGCGCGATCGACGAGCTGCGCGCGACGCGCCCGGACCTCGAAGTGCGGGTCAACTGGCTGCCGTTCCTCCTGTACCCGGACACGCCCGCCTCGGGCGAGCCGTATCGCCCGTTCCTCGAAGCGAAGTTCGGCGGAGCCAGGCAGGCGGACGAAGTGCTCGCGCGCGTGGCCGACGCCGCGGCGCCGGACGGCGTGCATTTCGCGTTCGACCGGATGGCGACCCGGCCCAACACGCTGAACGCCCATCGGCTGAGCTACCGCGCGCAGTCGCTCGGCCAGACGCAGCAGCGCGTCGCCGCGCTCGGTGAAGCCCTGTTCGCGGCGCATTTCCAGCAGGGCCGGGATATCGGCGACATCGACACGCTCGTCGACCTCGCCGCGGCAAACGGCGACAACAAGGACGCGGTCCGCGCCTATCTCGAGAGCGACGCAGACACGGCGACCGTCAAACGGATGGCATCGCAGGTCCGGAAACAGGGGATCAGCGGCGTGCCCTTCTTCATCATGAACCGCAAGCTCGCGGTGTCCGGCGCGCAATCCGCGACGGCACTCGGCGCGGCGATCCTCCAGGCGCTCGGATAACGCAACCCGTCGCCGAGGAAGCGCGCTTCGGGGGCAACTAGACCGCCTCGACCGAAGGCCACGCTTACCCGGTCGCTGTCGGAGCCGGGCGGCGAGACCGCGTCCGGGGCGGTGCGCCGGCTCCGCGAGACATCACGACGCCCGACTCGTGCCCGCTAACGCGCGGCGGACGCCGTCCCTTGCTGCGGAACGGAGTGGCAGCGATAGCAGTTGCGATGCGTGACGAATGCGACGCGGTCGTGACACATGCCGCAGAAGCGGCCGCGGAAGATGTCCTCCATGCGGATCGCCGTGCTGCCCGCCTTCTCGGCGAACGGCGCCGGATGGCAGTTGCTGCAGTCGAGCCACTCGGTGTGTGCGCGATGCGGGAAGCGGACGTTCGGCATCTGCTTCGTGTTGCGCATGACGACGTCGAGATCGAGCGGCGCCGGGCGCGGCGCGTCGTCGAGCCGCTGGCGCGGCGTGATCGACTGCGTGCGCAGTGAGGTCATCCAGTCGGGCTTGCCGTCCTGATCCACCGGCAAGCCGCCGAGCGCTTCCCCGGCACGTTGCAGCCGCGTGAAACCCGGATTGTCGCGGTCGTAGAACTCGTCGCGGTCGTCCGCGGGGACCTCGGCCCGGGTCGCCGCGCGAGCCGGTGCGGCGGCAGCGATCGGCGTGTCGGGCGGAATGTCGACGGCCTTCAACCCCGCCTCCGCACCCTGCATCGCGAGGATCCCAACCACGGCGGCGCTCATCACGAACCGCATTCGCTTGCTGCTTCCAGTCATGAAACCCGTGTTCCAACAGTCATCCGCCGCCGACATGCAAGTTCGGCGCCATCGTTTGGCACGCATCTCGCTTTATTTTTCGAATTCTTACAATCGGCGGGTTCGTGGGCAATCCGATTTTGGCGCGTCTTTCCATGACCCGAACGATCCGCGGCCTCCTCTGGGGTACGGCGACGCTGCTGGCGGCCGCGCTCTTCATGTTCGTCTTCGCGACGACGCATTTCGTGCAGGAGCGCTCGATCCGCAAGGACGCGTTCGCGGATGCGGAAGTCCTCGCGCGGGTGACGTTCAACAGCATGTTCCAGCTGATGAGCACCGGCTGGACCCGCGCGCAGCTCGAAGGCTACATCGCCGGCCTCGACACCGCGGTCGCTGGCAGCCCCGCGCGGATCACGATCTTCCGCGGCGAACGGGTGAGCGCGCTGTTCGGGGCGATCGAACAAGACCCGGCGGATCCGACGGTCCGACAGGCGCTCGCGAGCGGCACGCCGGTCGAAAGCTTTCAAGGCAATAGCGCGCGCTTCGTATTCCCGCTCGCCGCGGAGGAACGCTGCCTCGTCTGCCACCGCAACGCCGCGGTCGGGACGATCCTCGGCGCGATCGACGTTTCGCAGTCGGTCGAAGCTGTCATTTCCGAGAATCGGGAACGGATGCTTCTCGCCTACCTGCCGACGATCCCCGTGAGCTTCCTCGCGATCCTGCTCGTCGTCGGCCACATCACGCGGCGGCTCGACGGCGCGATCAGCGCGCTGCGGCAGGAAATCAACGCCGTCAATCGCGTGTCGGACCTGCGCCGGCTCGCCACCGCCGACAATCCTCTCAGCTTCGCGGAGTTCAACCGCATCGGGCACGGCATCCGCCGGATGACGGAGCGCCTGCGCGAAGTCGCGGTCGATCGCGAGCTTCTCGAATTCGAGATCCGGCTGCTCGAACGCTTCGTCATCACCGCGGAGATCGTGCGTGACTGGCGCGAACAGGTCGGCCATCTGCTCGTCGAGATCGACGCGGTGCTGCCGAGCCGCGCGCTCGTGGCGGGGTTCATCGCCGACGACGGCGGATACGAAACCGAAGTGTTCTGGCGCCGCGACGCGGATGCCGGCGCGCGCGAGGCGATGGCGTCGCAGCTGCGCGCGGCGTTCGGACCGATGCACGCACAGAACGCGCCGTGGCTCCCCGTCCGCCACACGATCGCGGACCCGGCCCATCCGCTGTGCGAAAGCGGCGACGGAGCCGATTTTCGTCACCTGCGGCTGCTGACGCTGACGGCCCCGCGCGTCGGCGGCATCGTCGCGATCGGCATCCACGCCTGTCCGACCGACGAACCGTGGCGGCTGCAAGCCGTCGAGGCGGTGCTGTCGACGCTGCTGAATGTCGTCGGCTCGATCAAGGCCATCAACCGCTACGCGGGCGAGCTCGAATACCACGCGACCCGCGACCCGCTGACCGGGCTCTACAACCAGCGCGTGTTCTGGGATTTGCTCGGCGCTCAGGTCGCGCGCAGCCGGCGCCGTGGTCATCCGGCCGGCCTGCTGCTGATCGATCTCGACAACTTCAAGTCGATCAACGACGGGTACGGCCACGCGATCGGCGACACCTTCCTGAAGACGATCGCGGCGGCACTCAAGCAGGCGCTGCGTGCCGAAGACGTCCTCGCGCGATACGGCGGCGACGAGTTCGTCGCGCTGCTGCCGGACACCCCCGCGCAAGAGACGGTTCAGGTCGCGCGACGCATTCTCGACGGCATCGGCGGCACGCGGATCACGACGGAAGACGGCTCGACACTCGCGAGCACGGTCTCGATCGGCATCGCGATGTTCCCCGACCACGCCGACGATGCGCACGACCTCTTCCTGCTCGCGGACAGCATGATGTACCGCGCGAAATCCGGCGGCCGCAACCAGATCGCGGTGCCGAGCCCCGACGATCTCGCCGAGCAGTTCCGAAGCGCCGGCGAGCACACGCTGCGGATTCTCCGCGCAGTCGAACAGCAGCGCATCGAGCCGTTCATCCAGCCGATCCTGGACACCCGCACGAACCGCGTCGTCGCCGTCGAAGTGCTGTGCCGTCTGCGCAGCGAGTCCGGGCAGCTGATCGGGGCGCACGATTTCGTGCCGACGGCCGAACGGCTCGGCATCATGCACCGCATCGATCTCGTCGTGCTGCGCAAGGCGATCGAAGCGCTGACCGCCGAAGGCTTCGACGGGCTGATTTTCGTCAACACGTCGCCGCGCTCGCTGGTGATGGACAAGGTCGTCGAGCAGATGACCGCGATCGTCGCGCGCACCGGCACCGATCCCGCGCGCGTCGTTTTCGAGATCACCGAGCGCGAGGCGCTGCACGACGCGGACCGCTTCGACGCTTTCATCGCCGAACTGCGCGCCCCCGGCTTCAAGCTCGCGCTCGACGACTTCGGCTCCGGCTTCTCGTCGTTTCAGTACCTGAAGCGCATCCCGGTCGATTTCCTGAAGATCGAAGGCGAGTTCATCGCCAACATGATGACGAGCCCGACCGACCATTCGCTCGTCTGCAGCATGGTGTCGCTCGCGCGCGAACTGGGGATCCGCTGCATCGCCGAACACGTCGAAACCGGGCCGATCTTCGAGCAGGTCGCGAGCATGGGGATCGACCTCGCGCAGGGCTATCACATCGGCCGGCCGCGACCCGCGGGCCCCGAGGCGGCGAACGGCGCGCTGCCGGCCCTCGCCGCCTGACGCGGCGGCGGCCCTCGCCGGCAGCCGCTTGTCCGCGTCCGCTGAAAGGCGTGCGCGCGTCTATACTCCGTGCCATGCCCGGCGAACCCGAACTGCCCGCGTTGCCCGAGGAAGAGCTGGAAGAACGCTTCATCCGCTCGTCCGGGCCCGGCGGGCAGAACGTGAACAAGGTCTCGACCGCCGTCGAACTCCGCTTCGACGCGGCGCACTCGCCGTCGCTGAGCGACGAGATCCGCCGGCGCCTGATCGCACTGGCCGGACGACGCGCGACGTCCGACGGCGTGATCGTGCTCACCGCGCAGCGGTTCCGCACGCAGGAGCGCAACCGCGCCGACGCCCGCGCGCGCCTCGCCGAACTGATCGGCCGTGCGCGCGAGGCGCCGACGCCGCGCGTCGCGACGAAGCCGACGAAGGCGTCGATGAAGCGCCGCCTCGAAAGCAAGCGCGCGCAGGGAGAGCGCAAGCGGCAACGCGCCGGACGCGGTTCCCTGGATTCTTCCGACTGACCGGCGGAAGGATCCGAACCCTCAACGAAAAAGGACAGACCGATGAACGAACACCCTCTGCGTCGGCTCGCCGCCGCGTGCGCCCTCGCCGCCATCGTCTTCGGGCTCGCGCCCGGCTCGGGCCGGGAGGCGCGCGCCGAACAGGTCGGCGAAGTCTCGACCGTCTGGAAGCTGATCGGCCCCGATCACAAGGTCGTCGTCGAGGCGTACGACGACCCGCGGGTCGACGGCGTGACCTGTTACGTGTCGCGGGCAAAGACCGGGGGGGTGTCGGGCGCGGTCGGTCTCGCGGAGGACCGTTCCGACGCGTCGATCGCCTGCCGCCAGGTCGGGGCGATCCGCGTGCGCGAAGCGCTGCCGCGGCAGGAGGAAGTGTTCTCCGAACGCTTGTCGGTGCTGTTCAAGCGATTGCAGGTCGTGCGGATCGTCGACCCGAAGCGGAACGTGCTCGTCTATCTGACCTATTCGGACAAGCTCATCGAGGGGAGCCCGAAGAACAGCGTGACCGCAGTGGCCGTCGATCCCTCGACGCCGATCGCGTTGCGCCGCTGACGCGGCCGATGCGGCTTCGGTCGGCGCCCCGGGATTTCGCCGAAGAAGAAAACCGGGGAACGTGCTCCACGCCCCGGTTTCCCGTCTTTATTGAATGACGCGCACCGCGCCGGCGAAGACGATTTCGCCGAACGTGCGATTGAGCGAGCTGCTCTTGAAGTCGCGCATCACCATTCCGCTGTCCCAGCTCACCTTGTCACCGGCCTTGACCTGCGTCTCCGGCGCCGCGACCCACAGCGTCGAGCCGTTCTGCTCGACTTCGAGGTAGCTGTAACCGCCGGCTTTTGCGGCGCTCTTCACGATGCCGACGCTTTGCGCCGAAGCCGCTGCGGTGTCCGAAGCGCTCGCGGTGGCCGCAGCGTGCGGCGCGGCGGCCTGCTGGCCGGGTTGGACGCCGTGCGGCGCGACGCCGGTCGTCGCCCCGCCCGCCGGGCCCCACGCGTTGACGAACAGGATCTCGTCGAACACGCGGCCGAGCGATTTCGCGTTGAAGTTGGTCATCACCGCGTAGTCGCCCCACTGCACCGTGTCGCCCGGCCGCACGTCGATATGCCCGCCGGCAATCCACACCTGCTGCCCCGGGGTGGTTTCGACTTGCGCGTACGTGTAGCCGCCGCCCTGCTCGAGCTGCACGACTTTGCCCGAGTTCGGCGTCGCGGCCTGGCTTGCGACGGGACCGGAAGCGGGCGCAGCGGACTGCGGAGCCTCCGCCGCCGGCGCGGCAGGCTCTTCCTTTTTCGAACACGCGGCGAGTCCGACCGATGCGGCGACAGCGAGCAACAACCAACGATTCACAAGAATTCTCCGATTGGGGCAGCACCGGATGGCCTGCCGTGGAAACGAATTTCGACATTTGGCGCCGCACTGGCCGAAGCGTACGGCGCCCGTCGAAAAGCAAGACGCGTTCCCGCTGAAGCGCGAACTGCGTTCAGGCATGCAGCGCCGCCGCGTGGTGGCGCAGGTGCTCCTCGATGAAGCTCGCGATGAAGTAGTAGCTGTGGTCGTATCCGGGCTGCATCCGCAGGACGAGAGGATGGCCGGCCGCCGCCCAGGCGGCGCGCAGCGCCGGTGCCACGCGGGCTCGTGTCGGGCGCGACGAGCGCGACGCCGAGTTCGGCTGCGACGTGACGCCGCAGCCGAGCAGGCAGACCTTGTCGAGCGGCGCCTCCTTCGGGATCTTCGCGACGGCGATCTCGGGCAGCACCGTGTATTCCGAGAACGTCGACGTCCCCCATGTAATGCAGGGTCGGCTTGCCGTCCTTCGAGAAGCGGCTCGTGCCGTCGGGCATCAGCGCTTTGCCCTGCGTCGCGCGGATCGCCTGGCACAGGTTCGTCTTGCCCGAGCGGCAGAACTTGCACTCGCCGCACTCGGGCGTGTAGAGCGGAATCACGTGGTCGCCGACCGCGACCGACTTCACGCCGGCGCCGACCGCCTCGACGATGCCGCCGCCCTCGTGGCCGAGGATCGCCGGGAGACGCCTTCCGGATCGGCGCCGGACAGCGTGTAGGCGTCGGTGTGGCAGACGCCGGTGGCGACGATGCGCACGAGCACTTCGCCGGCTCGCGGCGGTGCGACGTCGACTTCGGTGACGTCGAGAGGCTGTTTCGCGGCCCAGGCGATTGCAGCGCGGGATTTGATCATTTTGTTTTCTCCGTCGGTCGAGCAAGGTTTTCGGCGCGGGCGCCTGCAGGGTTGGCAGCGCGCGTCGTCCGCAATGGGCGTCGCCCGCGCTGTCGGCGAAAGCGCGGGGAGGCGGCATAATGTGCGGCGCCGTCGAAGAGTATCAGGCATCGACGGTAGCTTGCAGCGCGGGCGGCGACGCCCGTGCGGCCGGGGCATTTCAGGCCGATCGGTGTATCGGCTGCCCCGCAAGCGGTCCGAGTACCGCACAGGGCGTGGGGCGCGCGAACGCGTCGCCTCGTTTAAATCTCGGCGGCTTCCGCGCCGGGGTGGCTGACATCAATCGGGAGACGACATGTCCGACCTCAGTCGCGCGTCGCGAAGGCGTGCGCTCGCCGCTCTGGGCGGCCTCGCGGCCCTCGCCGCCGCGCCACCGGCGTTCCCCGCCACCTCGCGCGTCGCCGCCGATGCCGCCGATGCCGGCCTCGCCGGCCGCTTCGAAGCGATCGATCTGCAAAGCCCCGCGCCCGCCGCGTTGCGCGCCGCGCTCGAACCGTTGCGCGCCCGCCCGGTGCTCGTGAATTTCTGGGCGAGCTGGTGCGAGCCGTGCCGCGCCGAGATGCCCGCGCTCGTCATGCTCGACGAGACCGAGCCCGGCCTCGCGCTCGTCACCGTCGCGGTCGCCGACCGCCTCGACGACGTGCGCCGCTTCTTCGACGATCACCGCCTCGCGCCTGCGGTCGTCCTCGACCCGGAACAGGTCATCGCCCGCGCGTGGGACGTGCGCTACCTGCCGACGACGCTCCTCCTCGACCGCGCGCACCGCCCGCGCCACCGCGTGCGTGGCGAACTCGACTGGCGCGACGCCGCCGTGCGCCGCCACCTCCGAACGCTCGCTGCCGCGCGCGGCGACTCACCCCGAGACTGACAGGACCCTTGCCATGAACCGCCGAAACTTCCTCCGCACGACCGCCATCGCCACGAGCTTCGCACTGCCCGCCTGGAGCCGCGCTGCCGCGCCGGCGACATCGGCCGCCTTCGCGCCCCACCCCGAAAACGGCTGGCGGATCTTCGAACTGACGACTCGCGTCGAACCCGCCGCAAGCGGCCCGACGAGCGTCTGGGTGCCGCTGCCGTCCGTCTCCGATGCCGACTGGATCCGCCCGATGGGCAACCTGTGGCGGGGCAATGCGCCGACGATGAATGTCGTCAGCGACGCCGAGTACGGCGCGTCGATGCTGCACGCCGAGTGGCCGGACGCCGACCAGGCGGTCCTCGAGATCGTCAGCCGCTTCGCGACGCGCGACCGTGCCGTCGATCTTTCCCGCCCGGGCGCCGTGCGCCCGCTGCCGGACGCCGACCGGGCGCTCTACACGCGCGCGACGGCGCTGATCCCGACCGACGGCATCGTGCTCGACACCGCGACCGAGATCGTCGGGCGCGCCCGCAGCGACGAGGACAAGGCGCGCGCGATCTACGAGTGGGTCGTCGACAACACCTTCCGCAATCCGCAGACGCGCGGCTGCGGCCTCGGCGACGTGCGCGCGATGCTCGAAGCCGGCGACCTGTCCGGCAAGTGCGCCGACCTGAACGCGCTGTATGTCGGGCTCGCGCGCGCCGCCGGCCTGCCGGCGCGTGATGTCTATGGCCTGCGCGTCGCCAACTCGCGCTTCGGTTACAAGAGCCTCGGCAAGAGCGGCGACGTGTCGAAGGCGCAGCACTGCCGCGCCGAAGTCTGGCTCGATCGCTTCGGCTGGGTGCCGGTCGACCCGGCGGACGTGCGCAAGGTCGCGCTCGAGGAGCCGCCCGGCCAGCTCGCGATCGACGACGCGAAAGTCGTCGCGGCGCGCAAGACGCTCTTCGGCGCGTGGGAAATGAACTGGCTCGGCTACAACTTCGCGCACGACGTGCGCCTGCCCGGGAGCCGCGGCCCGGCCGTGCCCTTCCTGATGTATCCGCAGGGCGAAAGCGCCGGCCGCCGCTTCGACAGTCTCGACCCGTCGGCCTTCCGCTACACGCTCACCGCGACCGAGATCAGCGCGGCCTGAGCGACGGCCTGAGCCACGCGCGGAAGCGCCGCGCGAATTCCGGCATCGCGGCGCACAGCGCGACCGCGACGCCGGCGTTCAGCAGCGCGCCGACCATCAGGAGTTCGGCGACCGTCAGGCCGGCGGCGAGCAGGGCCGCGCCCATGCCGGCCGCGACGACCATGAACAGTGCGTTGAGGATGTTGTTGCCGGCGATCACGCGCGAGCGGTGCCCCGGCTCCGAGCGCGACTGCACGAGCGTGTAGAGCGGCACGATGAAGAAGCCGCCGAAGGCGCCGATCATCAGCAGGTCGAACAGCACGCGCCAGGTGCCGGCCACCGCGAGCAGCGCGCCGAGTTCCAGCGGCACGCCGGACGCCGCGGGGACCGGACTCGCCCACCACAGATCGAGCGCGAACAGCGTCAGGCCGATCGAGCCGAACGGCACGAGGCCGACTTCGAGGTGCTTGCCCGACAGCCGCTCGCACGCGAGCGAGCCGACGCCGATGCCCACCGAGAACACCGCGAGCAGCAGCGTCACCGCGTGCTCGTCGCCGCCGAGCACGTCCTTCGCGTAGCCCGGAAACTGCGCGAGGAACAGCGCGCCGTAGAACCAGAACCACGAGATGCCGAGCACGCCGACGAAGACGTCGCGGTTCTCCCGCACGAAGCGCAGGTTGCGCACCGTCTCGGTCAGCGGATTCCAGTTGATCGCGAGCTGCGGGTCGGCGGCCTGGGCGTGCGGGATGCCGCGGCTCGCGAGGTAGCCGAGCACCGCGATCGCGACGACCGCGGCCGACACCCAGCGCGCGCCGTCGGGCAGCGCGATCAGCACGCCGCCGCCGATGGTGCCGAGCAGGATCGCGACGAAGGTGCCCGAGCCGACGAGCGCGTTGCCGCCGACGAGCTCGTCCTCTTTCAGATGCACCGGCAGCAGCGCGTACTTCACCGGGCCGAAGATCGACGACTGCGCGCCCATCAAGAACAGCGTCGCGAGCATCAGCGCGAGCGAATCGATCGCGAACGCGACGACCGCGAGGCCCATGACCGCGATCTCGAACAGCTTCGTCAGCCGGATCAGCCGGCTCTTCTCGTACTTGTCCGCGAGCTGGCCCGACGTCGCCGAGAACAGGAAGAACGGCAGGATGAAGAGCCCCGCCGCGAGATTGACGAGCACGCCGGGCGACACCGTCGTGTAGCGCGCCGCTTCGAACGTGATCAGCACGACGAGTGCGTTCTTGTACACGTTGTCGTTGAACGCGCCGAGGAACTGCGTGACGAAAAACGGCAGGAAGCGCCGTTCGTTCATCAATCGGAATTGGGTGGTCATGATCCTGCCATCGGTTTCGAGCAGCGCGGATTGTGCCACCGCGCCGGCCACCGGCGGCAGGAACCGTCAGACCGCCTTGCCGATCCGCCCCATGAGCCCGCGCACCGTCTCGTGCAGGTCCGCCGGCAGCACGACGAGCTTCGCATTGTCGGCGGCACCCATGCGCTCGATCGACGCGATGTACTTCTCGCCGAGCAGATACATCATCGGCCCGGCCTCGTTGCCGACTGCGGCGGCGACGCGCCGGATCGCCTCGGCCGACGCCTCGGCGAGCATGACCTGCGCGTTCGCGTCGCGTTTCGCCGATTCGAGCCGCGCCTCCGCTTCGAGGATCGCCGACTGCTTCGCGCCTTCGGCGCGCGTGACGACCGCCTTGCGTTCGCGCTCGGCCGCCGCCTGCATCTCCATCGCGCGCTGCATCGATTCGGACGGCTTGATGTCCTGGATCTCGACCGACTTCACCGTGAGCCCCCAGTCGACCGCCTCGTCGGCGATGCTCTCGCGCAGCCGCGCCTTGATCTTGTCGCGCGACGACAGCGCCTCGTCGAGTTCCATCTCGCCGACGATCGAGCGCAGCGTCGTCATGATCAGGTTGCGGATCGCCTCCGAGAAATCGGTGACACCGTACACCGCCTTCACCGGGTCGGTGACTTTCACGAACGCGATCGCGTTCGTCAGGATCACCGCATTGTCGCGCGTGATGACTTCCTGCTCCTGCACGTCGAGGATGATGTCCTTCGTCACGAGCTTGTACGCGACGTTGTCGAGGTACGGAATGATCAGGTTCAGCCCCGGCTTCAGCGTGCCGTGGTATTTGCCGAGCCGCTCGACGATCCATTCCTCGCCCTGCGGCAGGATGCGCACACCTTTCGCGAGCGTGACGACGACGAAAATCAGTACTGCGATGACGACCAGCAACCCTTCGCTCACGTTTCCCCCTTTATGCCTTCGTGACTTTCAAGAAACTGCCTTGGACCGCGACGACCCGCACCCGCTCCCCGGCCGGAATCGCGGCTTCCGACAGGCATACCCATTCTTCGGCGCCGAGCACCGGTCGCTGGAAGCGCACCTTGCCGCGCGAAAACGGTGCGACCGCGCCGACGAGCAGGCCGATTTCGCCGATCACCTCGCCGTCCGCGGTGCCGATGCGCGTCTTGTGCAGACCGGGCTTGAACACGCGGAACCACAGCGACACCATCACGAGCGACGCGACGGTCCACAGCGCGAGCTGCGCGGTCAGCGACAGGCCGGGTGCCGCGAGCAGCACGCCGGCGACGACGAGCCCGCCGAAGCCGAACCAGATGATGAAAAATGCCGGGATCGCCAATTCCGCCAGGATCAGCAACAGACCAGCGATCGCCCAGTGCCACCATTCGGGATTCATAACGCCCTCCTTGCCGCGATTGTATGCGGGGGGCGCGACGGAGGGGGGCGGATGACGGTCGGGATGTGACGTAGTGGTCGGCGCGCCGCTTCGGCCGGCGCCCGTACGGCAGCGGCCGACTCCTCGTCGAGGAAATCGTCGGGGCCGGCGGCGAAGCGTTTTTTTCAGCGCGACGAACGCGGCTCAGTGGCCGGGCTGCAGCCTCCCGAATGCGTCGCGGGCCCGCACTTCCTTTCGCCACCCCCCGTGCACGCTCGCGCTGCCCGGGGCGGGGTGCAGGACGTTGCCGCAACCGATCGCAGCCGGGGTGGGCGCGAACTGCTCGCGCGCGAAAGCGAACGCGAGGAGCCGGCCGACGAGGCGCGGCGCGAGCGCGAGACCGAGGAGCGCGAGCCGCGTCGCGGCGCCGACGACGATTTCACCGCGCGGATGCCGGACCGCGCGCACCAGCGCGCGGGCGACTTTCTCGGGACTATCGACCGGCCCGACCGGCCGGATGCCGCGTCCGCTGAAATTCGCGGCCTGGCGCAGCAGCGGCGTGTCGACGTGCGCCGGCACGACGGTGCAGACGTCGATGCGCGCGGTCCCGTCGAGCGCGAGCTCCCGCCGCAGGCTGTCCGACCATCCGAGGATCGCGAACTCGCTCGCGCTGTATGCGCTGCGGTACGGCACGCCGACGCGCCCGCCGAGCGAGGCGACGTTGATCAGCGTACCGCGCCCCTGGCGGTGGAACAGCGGCAGCACCGCGCGCGCGCCGTGGATGTAGCCGAAGAGGTTCGTCTCGATGACGCGGCGGTACGCCTCCGACGGACAGTCGTCGAACTTGCCGACCATCAGGACGCCGGCGTTGTTGATCCACGCGTCGATGCGCCCGTAAGTGCCGACCGCGCGGTCGACGAGCCCACGGAGCGCCGCCTCGTCGGCGACGTCGGCCGCGATCGCGATCGCCTGTCCGCCGCGCCGCCGGCATTCGTCGCACAGCGCCCGCAGCACCCGTTCCCGCCGCGCGACGAGGATCAGCTTCGCGCCCTCTGCGGCGAACCGCAGCGCCGCCGCCCGCCCGATGCCGCTCGACGCGCCGGTGATCGCGACGACGGCATCCTCGATTCGTATTGCCATGATGTCCTCTCCATCGATCTCCCGCTTCGGACGCAATCGGCGTGCCGCTCCGGCTGGCGCGAAGGCGACACTGGCGCCGGGACTCGACTGCATCGCGAGCAGAACCTTTACCATCGCGTTGCCCGCCGCCTTGTCGATCACGTTCGGACCGGGCATTGCCGGCGTTCGTTCCGGCGCTTCCACGACGGCGGGACGGCAGTCCGTCAATCCGCCGCGCAGCACACGCGGGCGGTCACCGATCCAGTCCGTTCCGCCGGCCACCCGAAGAACGCCCCGACGCCCATGACCCTATCGACCAGTCAGATCGCCACCCTCGCCGCCGCGTGGCTCGCCTACGCCGTCGTGCATTCCGTGCTCGCCTCGCTGACGGTCAAGCACCGGGTCGAGGCGCGCTTTCCGGGCGCGATGCGAAGCTACCGGCTGATGTTCAATGCCGTCGCGGTCGTACTCCTCGTGCCGCCGCTGTGGCTGACGGTCGCGTGGCACGGGCCGCTGCTGTGGCGCTGGAGCGGCGGCTGGGCGTGGCTCGCCGACGGCCTCGCGCTCGCGGCGATCGCCGGCTTCGTCTGGTCGACGCGCTACTACGACATGAAAGTGTTCGCGGGCACGGCGCAGTGGCGCAGCCGCGATGCCACGGCGGGCGACGACGGTGCGCTGCGGCTGTCGCCGCTGCATCGCTACGTGCGGCACCCGTGGTACGCGTTCGCGCTGGTGATCCTGTGGACGCGCGACATGGACGCCGCGCGGCTGACGAGCACGATCTGCGTGACGCTGTATTTCTGGCTCGGCTCGCTGCTCGAGGAGCGCAAGCTGCTCGAATTCCACGGCGACGCGTACGCGCGCTACCGGCAGCGGGTGAATGGCCTGGTGCCGTGGCCCGGGAGGATTCTCGGCGCAGCCGAGGCGGAGGCGCTGACCCGCGACGCGCAAGAGGCGCACGGGAAGCCCCAGGGCGGGCGGCACGGCGACCCGCGACGAGCACCGCGGTCGTCGCCGTAGTGTTGCGCGGGGGAACCGCGTCGGCGGGTCGTCGTCGCGCGCTCCCGCACGCGGCGATGAATGAAAGACGGTGGAGTCGCCGCATCCGAACGAAGGCCGGCACCGTTGCCGGCGCGGGCCTTCGAATCGTGACGCGTCTACGTCAGAACTGCGTGCTGAGCGTCAGCCGCGCGTTGAGCGGCGCGCCCGGGCTGATGTTGTTGTCGCTGTGCGCGGTCGGGAAGTATTCCTTGTCGGTGAGGTTCTCGACGTTGAGCGCGAGGCGCGTCTTGCGATCGTTGAAGGTGTAGTAGACCGCGCCGTCGACGCGGGTGAAGGACGGCAGCTTTACCGAATTGGTGGTCGACGTATAGCTCGACGACTGGTTAATCAGGCCGAGGCCGGCACCCCACCCGTAGCCGAGATCGAAGCGGTTCCAGATCGACGCCATATGCTCGGGGACCAGTGCAATCTGCGTCCCCTTCGGTACCGTGGTCGACTTCGTGATTTCAGAGTCGAGGTTCGCGTAGCCAGCAAAGATCTGCCACCACGGCGTAATCTCACCCTGCAGCCCGATTTCAAAGCCCTCCGTCCGCTGCTCGCCAGTCTGTATGAAGGACCCGAGGTTGACCGGATCGGGGGCTCGGACATTCTCTCGATCCAAGCGGAATACCGCTGCGGACAGGGTCAGTGACGGAGCGAGATCCCAGCGAGCGCCAACTTCATAGTTGATCGCCTCCTCGGGTTTGAGGTCTTCCGTATCCGGATTGATGCTGAGCTGTTCGCCGGATGGCAGGAACGCATAGCTGTAGCTCGCGTAGTAGGTCTGCGCCGGGGTCGGCGTCCAGATCAGGCCGAAACGCGGGCTCACTTCCTCGTCGGTGCTCGACGCGTCGGCGTTCACCGGACGCTTGTCGTCCAAGTCCACTTCGAACTTGTCGTAGCGCAGGCCGGCGAGCACCTTCCACTGCTCGTTCAGCGCGATCTGGTCCTGCAGGTACGCTGCGAACGTTTCCGACTCGACGTTGTTGTTCGCGTCGCCCCCGGTTGGGGTGACAACAGGAATGAAGCGGATCGCCGTCGCGAACGGATTGCTTGCCGGCACGATGTTCGTGCCCGGTGCGAACTGACCGGTCTTGCGGCGGCTGTCGCTGTCCTGATAGCCGAGTTCGATGCCGGCGAGCAGCGTGTGCTGGAGGCCGCCGGTCGCGAACTTCGTCGTCAGATCGGTCTGGTTGAAGACGTTCAGGCGGTCGTTCGAATTGCTGTAGGCCGAAATCGAGAGGTTCCCCGCGCCGTTGATCGCACTGCCGGCGAAGACGTTCTGATAGAACTTGTCGTACTGCGCCGCGCGGAAGCTGTTCTTCAGCTGCACGCCGCCGAAGTCGTGCTCAAGCACCGCGGTGAGCGCGTCCACGCCGGTGCGCGACTCGCTCTGGTCGGCGTTGCCGAAGAAGCGGCTGCGGCTGTCGTCGAACGGCTCGCCGTTCTGCGACGGCACGCCGCGGTCCGCGGTGCGTTCGTCGCGGAAATGTTCGAAGCCGAAGGTCAGCGCGGTGTTGCCGCCCGGCGTGAAGGTGATCGTCGGATTGACGCCGTAGCGCTCGAGATCGACGCCGTCGCGGAAGCTGTTCGCCTTCTCGGCCACCGCATTCAGGCGCCAGGCGGCTACGTCGTTGATCCTGTTGCCGACGTCGACGGTGCCGCGCAGCTGGTCCCAGCTGCCGACGGTGAGGCTCGCTTCGCCGATGGGTGCGAACGTCGGCCGCTTCGTCACGCGATTGACGACGCCGCCGGCGCCGCCGCGTCCGAACACCATGCCGCCCGGCCCTTTCAGCACTTCGACGCGCTCGGCGTTGTAGAGGTCGCGGAAGATCTGCGCGTCGTCGCGGATGCCGTTCACGAAGAAGTCGGCCGTCGTGTTGTTGCCGCGGATCACCATCTGGTCGCGGTTGCCTTCGCCCTGCGCGGCGGTCGTCCCCGGCACGTAGCGCAACACGTCCGCCATGCCGCGCATCCCCTGGTCCTCGATGACCTCTTCCGGCACGACGGTGATCGACGCCGGCACTTCCTTCAGCGGCGTATCGGTCTTCGTGAAGGTCGCCGAGCGCGTCGCACGGTAGCCCTGCACCGGACCGTCGGCGCGCTCGGCTTCGCCATTGACGAGCACCGGCGCGAGCACCGCATCGGCGGCATACGAGACGTTGGCGGCGCCGAGCGCGGCGCATACGGCGACGGCCGCCGGCCTCATGCGGATCTGAAACGACATCTGTGTTGCTCCTCGCTGAATGTTCGGCTGGCTTGGAGAGATGTCGCCTGGCTTGCCGGGAATCGAAACCTGTTCGGGATGCCGGGAGAACCCGGGCATAAGTGAGAACGATTCGCATCATAAATGTGAAACATTCTCATACGCAAGTAGTTCGCAATTGCATTCCGGCCGGAACCCCGCCACCGGTCGATCGGCCTAATAACGTTCCCGACGATCGTCGTCCGAAGGACCACTACATGACCTACGAACTCTATTACTGGCCCGGAATCCAGGGGCGCGGCGAATTCGTCCGGCTCGCGCTCGAGGAAGCGGGGGCCGATTACTTGGACGTGGCGCGTCGGCCGGAAGCCGAGGGCGAGGGGATCGGCGCGCTCACTGCGCTGGTCGACGATCCGGGTTGCGAGCGTCCGCCCTTTGCGCCGCCGTTCCTGAAGGCGGGCGAGCTCGTGATCGGCCAGACCGCGGCAATTCTGCTGTTTCTCGGCCCGCGGCTCGGCCTCGCGCCGCCCGACGACGCCGGCAAGCTATGGGCGCACCAGCTGCAGCTGACGATCGCCGACGTCGTCGCCGAGGCGCACGACGTCCACCACCCGATCGCGGGGAGCCTCTACTACGAAGATCAGAAACCCGAGGCAGCGCGGCGCGCGGCGGACTTGACGCAAGTGCGCATGTCGAAATTTCTCGGCTATTTCGAACAGGTCGTCGCGCGCAACCATTGCCGAACCGGGTGGACGATCGGCGATGCGCTGGGCTACGTCGACCTGTCGCTGTTCCAGCTCGTCGCCGGCCTGCGCTACGCGTTCCCGAACTCGATGGCGCGGCTCGAACCGGCGCTTCCGCGCCTCGCCGACCTCCACGTCCGCGTCGCCGCGCGGCCGAACATCGCCGCCTATCTCGCGTCACCCCGCCGCCAGCCGTTCAACGAGTCCGGCATTTTCCGCCACTACCCCGAACTCGACCCGTGATCACCGCCGGCGCTCTTATCGTCGTAGTAGTGCAGCGCGGGAAAAACGCCGTCCTCGCGCAATTCGAGCACGCCCCACGAATAGCGCGGATTCGTCCGCTTGTCAGTCGGCGAGCCGGGATTCATCACCCAGACGTCGCCGTGACGGGCGCAGTACGGCGCGTGACTGTGGCCGAACAGGATCACGTCCACCTCGGCGGGCGCGAATGCGCCGAGCGCCCGCGCGAGCGTGGTCCTGCCGTCACCGTCGCCGTGCGTCATCCCGATCCTCACGCCTCCGACGTCGAGCACTTTGCGCCGGCCGAAGCGTTGCTGCAGCTCGGGCCCGTCGTTGTTGCCGGCGACCGCGTCGAACGGCGCGACCGCGGCGAAGCGTTCTGCGACTTCGGGCGCCGTGAAATCGCCGAGATGCAAGATCAGCGCGACCTCCTCGCGGGCGAACCCCTCGCGCAGCGCAAGCGGCAGCGCCTTCGCGAAGCGCGGCATGTGCGTGTCGGAGACGACGGCGATTTTCATGGCTGGATGAGCAGGGTGACAGGGCGCCGGAAACCGGCGGCTCCGGAGGACGAGTCGGGAGGACGGGGGTCGGACAGCAGATGCGAGGGGCACGTTCATCAAGCGCGCGCCCGTCGAGCGGCGGACTGCTGATGTGCGGACGCTACGCACTGTTCGGACCCTCGTCGCGGCTGCGCGAGCAGTTCGGCACCCAGACGGAATTCGAGTGGGCCGACACCTACAATGTGGCGCCAAGCCAGAGGGTCCCGGTGATCCGCGCGGCGGAGTGCGGCCGCCGCGAGATCGTGCTGGCACAATGGGGACTGCTGGCGTCGTGGGTCGCTGCAGTCGGCCAGGCGCGCCGGCCGGTGAACGCGAAGCTCGAAACGGCGGCGGGCAAGCCGATGTTCCGCGCCGCATTTCGGCACTCGCGCGTCCTCGTGCCCGCGTGCGGTTTCTATGAATGGCGGCCGGGGCCGGACTCCAAGCAGCCGTATTTCATTCGCTCCGCGGGCGGCGAGTCGCTGCTCGGCTTCGGTGGCCTCCTCGAGTGCCGCGATGGCTCGGACGGGCCGGTTCGATCGTTCGCGATCCTGACGACGGCCGCGAACGAGTCCATCGCGCCAATCCACGAGCGAATGCCGGTCATCATCGCGCCGGAGAATTACGCTGACTGGCTCGACCCGGAGGTCACCGACGTCGCCCTGCTCGTCGAAATCGCGCAGCACTGCGACCCCGAGCGGATCGAGGCATTTCCGGTCGACGGCGCGGTCGGCAACGTCCGCGCCCAGGGACCGCAACTCGTGGCACCGCTGGCGCCCGCGACGGGCGGACCTTGGGCAGCGGACGTTTCGGCGCAGACGGATCGGCCCCGTCGCTCGCTCGGGGACGCGAAAAGATGATCGCTTGTCCTGCCCCGCGTCCGGCGCTCCGGTTCCGGCTTGCCTCGCGCGGCGTAGCCGTATACCCTCGCCGCTCAAAGTAGAGTCCAAAATAGATCTTTAAAGGAAGTTTCCCCAATGCCCTCTCCCCGCACAATCGAACTCGTCAAGGCCACCGTCCCGGCGCTGCAGGCGCACGGGCTGGCGTTGACGACCCATTTCTACGACCGCCTGTTCTCGAACGAACCCGAGCTGAAGAACATCTTCAACCTCGGCAACCAGGCCGGCGGCCAGCAGCAGCAGGCGCTGGCGCTGGCCGTGCTCGCGTACGCGCAGAACATCGAGAACCCGTCGGCGCTCGCGCCGGTCGCATCGCGCATCGCGCACAAGCACGCGAGCATCGGCATCCGGCCGGACCACTACCCGATCGTCGGGCGGCATCTGCTCGCGTCGATCCGCGAGGTGCTCGGCGAGGCCGCGACCGACGAGATCATCGCCGCGTGGGCCGAAGCCTACGGCGAGCTTGCCGACGTGCTGATCGCCGCCGAGACCGAGCTGTACCGCGCGTCGGCGACGGCCCCGGGCGGCTGGAGCGGATGGCGCGAGTTCGTCGTCGACCGCAAGGTGCGCGAGAGCGAGCTGATCACGTCGTTCTACCTGCGCCCGGCCGACAGCGGCGCGCTGCCGCCGTTCGTCCCCGGCCAGTTCATCAGCATCGTGCTGTACATCCCGGAGCTCGGCGTCGAGCAGATCCGGCAGTACAGCCTGTCCGAAGCGCCGAACACCGGCTATTTCCGCATCTCGGTGAAGCGCGAAGGCCAGGACCCGGCCGGCGCGGTGTCGAACCGGCTGCACGACGCGGTCGCGATCGGCGAAACGCTGCGGTTGTCGCCACCCTACGGGGACTTCTACCTGCACGAGGAGCGCGACACGCCGGTCGTGCTCGTCAGCGGCGGCGTCGGGCTGACGCCGATGGTCAGCATGCTGAACGCGCTGGCGCCGACGACCCGGCGCGCGGTGTTCGTGCACGGCGCGCGCAACGGGCGCGTGCATGCGCTGAAAGGCCACGTCGAGCAGCTCGCGGCCGACCGGGCGCACGTCGAACATGTCGTGTTCTACGACGCGCCGGCCGCGGACGACGTCGCCGGACGCGACTACCACTTCGAAGGCATCGTCGACCTCGAACGGATCCGCGCGCGCGTCGAACTCACCGATGCCGACTACTACCTGTGCGGCCCGCTGCCGTTCATGCTGAAGCAGCGCGACACGCTGCTCGGCTGGGGGATCGGGCGCGACCGGATCCATTACGAAGTGTTCGGGCCCGACCAGCAGATCGCCGCGTAGGCGAAGCCCCCCGGCCGCCCGTGTCGGGGGCGGCAGCCCTTGCGGGACGAGCGTCGCTGCGCGGCGAAGCGGGACGACGTGCCGGCGCCGCCACTCGTCCCGCCACTCGTCCCACTTACAAGCCCTTGTAACTTCTCCCACTGCGAACTACGTTGAAGCGGGGCGAAAACCAGCAAGCGTGCCGCCCGGCCTAACGCGCTCCGCGGCCGACATCTGCCCGTTATGGGGCACACCCATTGCTGAGAGCGAACGGTCTGATGGCCGGCGTACCGAACGCCGCCTGTTTCCAGACACGTTACACCCCCGTTTTAATTGCCAGCTGAGGAGACGTCGAAATGAGATCGCAGCGCGAGCATGGACATGGTCAGCAGGGTTACGACCAGGAACGGTCCGGTCAGCATTCGCAACAGGGCCAACAGGGCTGGGGCCAGCAGCCACAGCAGAGCTACGGCCAGCAAGGTTACGGACAACATCAGTCGCAGCAGGGCATCGGCCAAGGCTACGGCCAGCAGGGCTACGGCCAGCAGCACGAACAAGGGTTCGGACAGCAAGGCTACGGACAGCAGCAGCCGCAGCAGGGGTTCGGCCAAAGTTACGGACAGCAGGGCTACGGCGAGCACGGCTACGGGCAGCAGCACGAACAGGGCATCGGGCAGCAGGGATGGGGCCAGCAGTCCCAGCAGGGATACGGGCAAGGCTACGGCCAGCATCAGCCGCAGCAAGGCCTCGGCCAGAGCTACGGGCAGCAGGGCTTCGGCCAGCAGCAACCGCAGCAGACTTACGGGCAGCAAGGCTACGGGCAGTACCAGCCGCAGCAGGGGATGGGACAAAGCTACGGCCAGCAGCACGAGCGCGGTTTCGGCCAGCAGCAGGGGTATGGCAACCAGCAGGGCTACGGCATGTCCGGCCAGCAGGATTGGGGACAGCAGTCGCAGCAGGGCATGATGGGTGGCCAGACCCAGACGAGCAGCGGCTACGGCGGATTCCGCGGCGGGATGCAGGCCGGCTGGGGCCAGACCGAAACGTCGCGCACTCGCAAGGGGCCGAAGAACTACGCGCGCTCGGATGAGCGTATCCGCGAAATGGTCTGCGAGCGCCTCGTCGACGAGCAGGGCATCGACGTGAGCGAAGTCAGCATCGAAGTGAAGAACGGACGCGTGGAACTGGAAGGCACGGTACCGAGCCGCCAGATGCGCCATCGCATCGAAGACATCGTCGACGACTGCTGGGGCGTGCAGGACATCGAAAACCGCCTCCGCGTCGAGACGCAGCAGTCGGGCCAGGAATTGCGCAGCGGCAGCGAACAGGGCCGCACCGGCTCGTCGTCCGGCGGTTTCTCGGGCCTTTCAGGGTCGTCCTCGACGAAGTCGGGCTCGGAATCCCGCGGCAAGGGCAAGGAAGAGTAGCCGTAACGGAATCGGCCGGCGCCGCGACGAGCGGGCCGGCCGTGATGACAGCCGCAGCGGTCGCTGCGGCTTTTTTTGTGGCATCTTTCGCAGCGTCGCGCGTAGCGTCTCGCGCGGCGCGCTTTCGCCGGGCCCTTGCGCGGCCTTCGTTCGCGACGCCGTTCGCGCCTATCTTTCGCGCCTATCTTTCGCGCGTCTCCTCGCGCGTCTTCGTCGAGCACGCTTGTTCGCGCAGCGCCTCGGCGGTGAGCTGGATCTTCTCCCAGTCGGGGTCGGGCAATTCGTCGAAGGCGTGGCGCAGCCGCGCGCTCCACAGCTTCCGCACCCGCTCGAAGTACGCGTTGTCCTCGCGGATCGTCACGTGGTGGCCGATCTCGAGCGCGTCGCGCTTATAGACGAGCAGATCGAGCGGCAAGCCGACCGACAGGTTCGAGCGGATGCTCGAATCCATCGACACCAGCGCGCATTTGACCGCGTCGTCGAGCGAAGTCTGGTGCGTGACCACACGCACGATGATCGGTTTGCCGTACTTCGACTCGCCGATCTGGAAATACGGCGTCTCCTGCGTGGCTTCGGTGAAGTTGCCCGCCGCGTAGATCTGGAACAGCCGCGGCTCCTCGCCATTGACCTGGCCACCGAGCAGCAGGCCGGCCGAGAAATCGACGCCGAATTCCTTCAGCGCTTCGCCGTCGCGGGCGTGAACCTCGCGCAGGCAGTCGCCGACGTGCTTCGCCGCTTCGAACATCGTCGGCACGTTGCACAGGTTGCGCGCGCCGCCGCCTTCGATCCGCTCGCGCAGCGTATTGACGACGGACTGGCTGATCGAGAGATTGCCGGCGGTCATCAGCACCAGCACGCGCTCGCCGCGGCGCTCGAAGAAATGCATCTTGCGGAAGGTGTTGATGTGGTCGACGCCCGCGTAGGTGCGGGAATCGGACAGGAAAACCAGACCTGCGTCGAGACGCATGGCGACACAGTAAGTCATGAGTCCCCCGGTTCGAGCGAGGAAGACGCCGTGCGCGACGCGCGGGAAGGCCGTGGCGCGGCGGGATCTCCCGATTGAACGGACAGTCGGGTACAGCGGACGATATTCTGCGCTACAGGCAGACAGGCTGCGCGTTTAGACCGGGCCGCACGGGTTTTGTGCGATGGATCTACGCATCGGAGGCGGAAACGGGCGCTGCAATCGCGGCGCCCGCCTCGATTCCCTGTCGACTCGTCGCCAAAGCCGCGTCGATTCCGCGTCGATTCCGCCTCAGTTCCGCTGCGAGCAGGCGTCCGGAGAGGCGCGGCGCGGCGCGTCGGACAGTAGATCCGCGAGGTAGCCGCTGCGCGCGAGCGACACGATCCACGCGAGCGGCACGATCACCGCGAGCGCGACGAGTCCGCGGCCCGCGACCGTCTGCTGGTCGAGCAGATAGAAGTTGCACAGCCGCGCCGGCGCGTCCTCGTAGAGCAGGCCGACGGCCGCGCTCATCCACGCCCAGTTGCCGACGAAGAACGCCTGCACGACGGGCGGGGCGGCGCGCCACGACAGCGCCATCGCGGCGCCGGCGGTGACGAGCGACGCGAACTTCGCGGCCTCGACCGCGGGCGACAGCAGCGCCTCGTCGAGTGCGCGGGGAATCATCCAGAACGCCGTCACAAGCAGGAACATCGCGAAGCCGGCGAGGCCGTGCGCGTTGAACGCGGCGATCGCGTCGCGCCCGGGACCCGGCAGCGACGCGCCGAGCAGCGCGCCGGCCGCGACGAGCAACGGAAACTGCATGAGCATATGACGCGCCATGTCGGCTTCGAGCCAGCCGCGCAGCGGCGGCACCGCGCAGGCGGAGATCGCCGACAGCGCGACGATCGCGCAGAGTCGGGCGGAGAGTCGGCGGTTCATCCGCGCGCTCCGCCCGCGAGCCCGGCAGCGTCGTACAGCGCCTGGCGGAAATTGCCGAGATCGTGGATGCGCACGAGCCGGCCGCCGGCGGTGACGACATGAAGCGCGGCGTTATGCACGTAGCCGCCAATCCCGTCCGGAATGACGACGATGCCGAAGCTCGCGAGGAGCGGCGCGAGTTCGTCGGGGTCGGCCGCGGTCGCGAAACGCCACAGCGCGGGATCCGCCGTCATCCGCTTCGCGTAGCCGGCAAGCGTCGCCGGGTCGTCGTGCGCCGGATCGAAACTGATCGTCAGCAGCCGCACGCGGTCCTGCAGGCCCTGCGCGACGATCTCCCGCTGCAGTTGCTGGAACTCGTTGCCGAGGACGGTGCAGATCGAGTCGCAGCGCGTGTAGATGAAATCGACGATGGCGATGCGCCCATCGTCCGCGAGGTTGGCGTGCAGCGCGCGGACGCCGCCGCTCGCATCGACGAGCGCGGCGTCCGCGACGGCGACCGGACGCTCGACCGCCGCGAGTCGGCGCGCCGAATCGCTGGTGACGACGCGGAAACCATCGGTCATGCCGGCGAAGGCAGCGAGCGCGAGGACCGCGAACACCACGACGGCGACGGCGGTGCGCACGGCGGGGCGCCCTACTTCAGCGCCGCGAGTTCGGCGCCGCCGTTCCACGGCGCGCTGCGCCCAGCGCTCGCCTTGCGCTGTGCCTCGACGGCGTCCGCGGTGACCGGCCCGGCCGCGTTGCCCCACGCGCCGCGCAGGTAGGTGAGCAGCGCGGCGAGCGCCTCGTCGTCGAGCTTGTCGCCGAACGCCGGCATCGCGCCGTTGTAGCTCGCGCCGGCCACCTCGATCGGACCGGTCACACCGTGCAGCAGCACCTGGATCAGCTTGCGCTCGTCGCCCGTCACCCACTCGGAGCCGGCGAGCGGCGGAAAGACCTGCGGGATGCCGACGCCGTTGGCCTGGTGGCACGCAGCGCAGTTGGCCGCGAAGAGCTGACCGCCGTCGACGGCCTTCGCCGGCACCGCGGCGAGGACGTCGAGGCCGCGCCGGTCGCCGAGCGCCGGCTCGGTGTCGGGCTGCGCGGTGTAGATGTAGGACACCGCCCAGACGAGGAGCGCCCCGATCATCGCCAGCAGGATCTTCGGCACCGGGTGCAGCGCTTCGTGCGGGTCGGGGTTCTCGCGCCGCTGCGGGATGTCGTTGTGGTTTCGGTCGGTCATCATCGGTTCCGTGTCATTGCGGGGACGCAGGCGCGGCGGCGAGCGGCGCGAGCGCCGGGAAAGTGCGGTCGAGGGCGAGCAGGTACGCGACGAGGTCCTGCGCCTCGCGCGTCGCGACGACGACACCCTGCGCCGGCGCGAACTCCGGCGGCAGCGCGACGACCTTGTCGCCCGGTTCCGCCGCGTCCTTGATCGCGAAGAGGAACGGGTATGCCGGCATGATGCTGCCCGGCGCGTAGGCCCGCGGCTGGTACAGGTGGCCGAGCTGCCAGTCGGCGCTCGGCTGGCGCGCGCCGATGTTCATCAGGTCGGGGCCGGTGCGCATCGTGCCGAGCAGGTGCGGCCGGTCGTAGTAGTAGTCGCTCGCGACCGACGGCCGCCCCCAGCCGCGCTCGCCGTCGGGCGCCTGGCTCGGGTCGCGCGGCTGCTGCGAATGGCAGTACATGCAGCCCTGCTTGATGTATTCCTGCCGCCCGCGCAGTTCGACTTCGGTGTAGGGCTTCAGCCCGGGCGTGGGCGGCACGTCCTTCAGTTGCACGTACGGCATGACCACGAGCGAGGCGGTCGCGACGGCCAGCGTGACCAGCGCGCCGGAGATGAGTTTGACGCCGTTTTCCATGATTCAGACCGCCGGAACGAGGGGACGGAGCAAGGCGGCTTCGTTGCGTTGCGGCCCCCGGCGCAGCGCCATTACCGTGAAGTGCGCGGCGAA
The DNA here is from genome assembly GCF_036675785.1 of Aromatoleum sp. NCBI lineage: Bacteria > Pseudomonadati > Pseudomonadota > Betaproteobacteria > Rhodocyclales > Rhodocyclaceae > Aromatoleum > Aromatoleum sp. The sequence continues at coordinate 94,418 of NZ_JAKFEF010000024.1, read as the reverse complement.
CACGAGATGACCGAACGTCATCAGCGCGCCGCCGATCGAGCGACCCTGCAGGTACGGCAGCGTCACGCGCACCGACTCGATGAACGGCTGGCTCGCGTCGAGCATCGCGAGGCCCTGCAGCACGCCGCCGGCCGTCAGCGTCACGAAATAGATCGCGAAGCCCACCGTCACGAGCCAGAAGTGCGCCGCGATCAGCTTCGGGTACGGCCATTCGCGCGACGCGATGCGCGGCATCGCGAAGTAGATCGCGCCGAACATCACGAGCGTCACGAAGCCGTACAGGCCGAGATGCGCGTGGGCGACGGTGAAGTGCGTGAAATGCGTGACCGTGCTGATGCTGCGCAGCGCCTCGAACGAGCCCTGGATCGAGCTCAGCGTGTACATCATTCCGCCGAGCACGATGAAGCGTAGCGTCGGCGAATGGCGCAGCGCCGCGAAGCGGCCGCGCATCGTCAGGTGCTGGTTCACCGAGAACGCGACGACCGGCACGATCATCATCATGCTCTGCACGATCGACAGCGTGACCAGCCACTCGGGCACCGGCCCGCCGACGAGATGGTGGCCGCCGACCTGGCCGTAGAAGAAGGCGAGGCACCAGAAGCCGATCAGCGACAGGTTGTACGACTGGATCGGCCGGCCGATCACTTTCGGCAGGAAATAGTAGACCGCGGCGAGCGACAGCGGCGTGTAGAAGAGGCCGAGCACGTTGTGGCCGAACCACCAGTTCATCGTCGCCTGCTCGACGCCGAAGTGCACGCCCGGCAGCTTCGCCACGAGGTACAGCACCGGGAACCAGAACAGCGCCGCGCCCATGTACCACACCGACACGTAGAGGTGCTCGACCTTGCGGCGGCGCAGCGTGAACACCAGTGGCAGCCCGATCAGCGCGCCGCCGACCGCGAACAACGTGCCGACCTGCCACGGAATCTCGAGCCACTCCATGCCATCGTTGATGCCCAGCGCGATGCACACGAGCCCGATGACGAGGCCGATGTTCCACAGCACCGCGCCCGCGATCGCGAAGCGCGCGCCGACGAGCTTCGTCTTCAGCAGTCGCGGCATCATCCACAGCGCGATGCCGAGCGCCGCCATTGGTGCCCAGCCGTACGCGACCGCGTTGAGGTGGAGCGTGCGGATGCGGCCGAACGTGAGCCACGCGTACTGCGTCAGCCAGTCCGGCTCGTGCAGCTTGATCGAGCTCGTCAGCCCGGCGAACGACGCCACCAGCAGCCACAGCACCGCGAAGCCGAGCAGCACGAACGCCGGCCGCGACGCTGAGCGGTCCGCTTCGAGCCGCGCCTGAATTTCGCCGGCGTCCGCTTCGACCGGCGGGTGGGCGGCGACGCTGTGCTGCAGCTGGCGTTCGGTGGCGGCCGTGACGGCCGGTTCCTCGACCCGGCCGATCTCGCCTTTCGGGAAGATCACCTTCGCGGCGGCCGGATCGGGATCGAGCACGCCCTTGCGCAGGGACCAGATGAAAAAAAGCAGCGCCGAGACGGCTATAACGAAAGACGAAAGCAGTAAGGTCGGGATGTCCATGGCTGTCGGGGTCGGGGGCCTGTTTTAAAGATGTATTTGACGCGAATGTTATTGCGGTGCAGGAAAAAAAGCAATTCGCCAAATATACTTTCCAGAGAACCACGACGTTTCGCGGCCCCTGGCTGCGCCCGAAGGCCCGACCGGTCGCCGCGCGCAGCGCAGCACGCCGCGGGACGATGCTTCGAAGGCGCACCGAACGACAGCGGCGCCGCCTTTCCGTCCTCGAAACGCCAACCCGGAGACCCCGCGATGAACGCAGACACCTCTTCCGACCTGTACCACCTGATCGCCGAACAGATGGGCGACGCGCTGATCTACGCCGACCGCGACGGCGTCATCCGCGAATGGAACGCCGGCGCCGAAGCGCTGTTCGGCTTCGCGAAGGCCGAGGCCGTCGGGCAGAGCGTCGAGCTGATCATTCCCGAGCGCCTGCGCGCCGCGCACTGGGCGGGCTTCGATCGGGCGATACAGAGCGGCGCGACCAAGTTCGGGCGGCGCGCGCTCCTCACCCGCTCGATGAATCGCGCGGGAGAAACGATCTACGTCGAAATGACATTCGCGGTCGTCGCCGACGGCGGGCGCGTCCTCGGCTCGGTCGCGATCGCGCGCGACGGCGCCCGCCGCCGCGACGACGAGCGCCGGCTGCGCGAATGCGAAGCCGCGCTAAGCGTCAGCCGCACGCCGCAGGAACCGGCGCAGCCGAACGATTGAAAAATGAACCGCGGAAACCCGGCCGCCCGGAATCGTCCTCCGCCGAACGTCGTTGGTCTGTGCAGGTCGGCGTGAGCCGCAGGCGAAGGCCGACGCCAAGGTTTCGGAAAGCCGTGGAATGCCGGACATCGCTCCGCCGGGGGCCGACCTACGGTTCGGGGTCGCCCCGCTCGGCACAGTCCGCGTCGCGCTCCGACCGCCCGGGCGAACCCTTCTGCATCTCCGGCAATCCCTGCGCCGCCTTCTGCACGTCGGGCGGAAAATCCTCCATCTCCTGCACCTGGCGGATCTCGATGATCTCGTTGTCCGCCATCGGGGAGCGCGACGCCCAGTCGATCGCCTCCTGCTTCGAATTCACGCGGATCATCCAGTAGCCGCCGAGGACCTCCTTCGCCTCCGGGAACGGCCCCTCGGTCACGGTCGGCTTGCCGCCCGAAAACGACACGCGCGCGCCCATCGACGGCGGGTGCAGGCCGTCGAGCGCGAGCAGCACGCCGGCTTTCTGCAGTGCCTCGTTGTATTTCATCATCGCCTCGACGGCCTTCGCGTCGGGCGCTGTGCCGGGCGGCGCGCTCTCGTAGCCCTTCGGGATCACCAGCATCATGAAGCGCATTGCGGCCCCCTCACTGGTCCTTCTCGCAGTTGATCATCCACGGCACGCCGAAGCGGTCTGTGCACATGCCGAAGCGCACCGCCCAGAACGTCTTTTCGAGCGTCATCATGACCGAGCCGTTTTCGGACAACGCGTTGAAGAGACGCTCGGCCTCGGCGATCGAGTCGACGTTGAGCGTCACCGAGCAGCCCTTGATGCCCTCGTGCGGGTACTGCGGCGTCGTGTCGGAGCCCATCAGCTTCTGGCCGTCGATGACGAGGCACGCGTGCATGATGCGATCGCGGGACTCGGGCGGGATGTCGCCGCATTCCGGCGAGTCGCTGTACGGCAGCATCGCCTCGAGCTTGCCGCCGAAGCACTGCTCGTAGAACTTGAAGGCCGCCTCGCACTGGCCGTCGAACATCAGGTACGGATTCAGTCGCATGATTCGCTCCTTTGCCTGAACAGCGATGTCGGCGAGCCGGTTACGGCTCGAGCCACAGCACTTTGCTGCTTTCCATGTCGAACGGCGCCGAGAAGTGCTCATGCACGACCTGCCACCGTCCGTCGCTGCGCCGGTAGCCGACGGTCATCCGCATCCAACCGATCGTCTCCTTGCCGTCCGGCCCCGTGCCGCCGCAGCGGTTCAGCGCATGCGCGAACGCGACGTCCTCGCCCGCAAAGATCTGCAGCTCGTGCAGCTCGAACACCGTCGGCCCCGTGCACATCGTCATGCACTGCTCCCAGTGCCGGCGATACGCCTCGACGCCGCGAAACTGCAGCTTCAGGATCGCGTCGTACGCGACGATGTCGGGCGCGTAGCGCGAGACGATACGGCCGATGTCCTGGGCGCAGACGGCCTGCCGCCAGTCTTCGAGAATCGCGCGGATTTCGGCTTCGGCGCCGACCGGGGTGGCTTCGGCATTCATGATCTGTCCTCCTTCGATGGGACGGCTGCGGAGGCGGGTCGCGCCGCGGCCGGCTCTCCGGGCAGCGCTCGCAATTTCCCGACGCCCGGGCGGGGTCGCCCCGAGCGAGGGCTCGTCGAAAGCGATCCTGAAGACTAGAACAAGGTTCGCGGTACCGCAGCCCGGTTTTTCGGATCGCCCCGGTCGGTGCGACGCTCCGCACGCGTACAAAAAAAACGGGCGCGAACCGGAAGACCGGCCGCGCCCGTGTTCGCCGCCGTCGCGGCGAGCGTCACATCGCCCGCGTCACGCGGACTGCTGAATGCCTGCGACCGCCCAGCCGCGAGGACCCGCGACCGGCTTCGTCAGGTGCCAGCGCTCGTCGAACGCGACCGGCGCGGCGTCCCTTTCCTCGCGGATCAGGCCATGGAAGCGGACGCTGACGAGGTAGCGCTGCGCTTCCTCGACGCATTCGACGATGTCGGCGTGCAGGTCGACGACTTCGGTGCGCTGCGCGACGTCGCCGCGCTCCTGCAGTTGCAGTTGCAGCTCGGCGAACATCTCCGGCGTGACGAACTCGCGCAGGTCGTCGAGGTTGCCTTCATCGTTGGCCGCCTGCAGCCGGACGAAATTGACTTTCGCCTGGCGCACGAAGGCGTCCGCGTCGAAGCCCGCGGGAAGCGCCGAAGCGGGCTGTGCCGAGGCGCCGGCCAGCGGCGTCGCGACCGCGGGCGGGGCCGACATCGGGATGCTGCCGCCGCCGGCGCCCATGCCGGCATACTGCATTCCCTGTGGCGCCGCGCGTTTGCGCGTCAGCAGGCGGAAGACGACGAACGCGGCCATCGCGAGCAGCGCGATCATCAGGATGTTCGCGAATCCTTCGCCGAGGCCGAGGCTCGACGCGAGCGCCGCGAGGCCGAGACCGGCGGCGAGGCCGGCGACAGGTCCGAGCCAGCTGTTCTTCTTCGCCGCCTGTCCGGCCATCGCGCCGGCGGCAGGGGCATCGGCGGTACGGGCAGCCGGCGCGGTGGGCGCCTGGGGCGTCGCGTCGCGCTGCGTACCGAAGGATTTGCCGCCGCCGAGGCGTTTCGCCTCCGCGTCGGGCATGGTCAGCCCCACGCTCAGCACGAGCGCGAAGACGGTCAGAAGGATGCGTTTCATCGAGGTAGGAACTCCAGTGGGTTGAACAGCACGGAACAAGGTTTCACAAAGCCGCCCGTGCGGCACGAGCGCCGCACGGGCGCGGTCGCGAGGGTCGAACGGGGCGGGACAGGATTTCGCAGGTCACGAACGGAATGCTTTCAGTCGGCGTACACGCGCCGGTACTTGCGCTCCAGCCGCCGCGCCGCGCCTTTCAGCGCATCGTCGATCGATTGCAGCCAGTCACGCGACGTCGCCGCTACCACGACGTCGCCGGTGCCGACGACGTTCAGGCGCACTTCGCAGCGCTTGCCGGCACCCCCGGCGTCGCGCTCGACTTCGGACAGACGGACGACCGCACGCGGAACGAGCCACGCGAGGCGGCGCAGCACGAAGCGCAGGCGCGCGCGGATTGCGTTCGACAGCCGGTCCGCGGTGCGCCGCGGGGCTTCGACGAGTACCTCCATCGGAATCCTCCTGTTGCAGGACGAGCCGGGAACGATACGCAGCCTTTTACTTCCAATGAAGGTGAATTTGTCGTACTTTTAGTTCTGAAAAACGGAACCGCCATGCACCCCGTAAACTTTCGCCATCTCTATTACTTCTGGGTCGCAGCCAAGGAAGGGGGCATCGCGCGGGCAGCCGAGCGGCTCGACATGGCGGTGCAGACGGTGAGCACGCAGGTCCGCGAACTCGAGCGCTCGCTCGGTCACGCGCTCTTCCGTTCGGCGGGGCGCGGCATCGAGCTGACCGACGCCGGGGCGACCGCCGCGCACTACGCCGAGCAGATCTTCCAGCTCGGCGAAGCGCTGCCGGCGGCGGTGCAGGAGGCCGCGGCGGCGAAGGGCGTCCGCCTCGCGGTCGGCATCGCCGACAGCCTGCCGAAGCTCGCGGTCCGGCACCTGCTGCAGCCCGCGGTGCAGGCGCCGGACCTGCGTCTGCTGTGCCACGAAGACAACTTCGACGACCTGCTCGCCGAACTCGCGCTGCACCGCCTCGACGTCGTGCTCGCCGACCGTCCGGCGCCGACGAACCGGAACCTGCGCGTCTTCAGCCACCGGCTCGAAAAAACATCGCTCGCGTGGTACGCGCCCGCCGCGCTGCTGGATGGCGCGAACATCGAATTTCCCGCGTGCCTCGGCCGGCTCCCGGTGCTGATGCCGACGACGCATTCCGCGGTGCGCGCGCGGCTCGACGACTGGCTCGCGCGCCATGGCATCCGGCCGAGAATCGTCGGCGAGTTCGAGGACCACGCGCTGCTCGCGACGTTCGGCGAAAGCGGCCTCGGCGTCTTCCCGGCGCCCGAATGGTCGTCCGACGAACTCACCCGCGGCCGCGGCTTGACGCTCCTCGGCCGCTGCCCCGACGTCGTCGAGAATTTCTACGCGATCCTCGCCGACCGCAAAGTCGAACACCCGGCGATCCGCAAACTGCTGGCCCAGGCCGGCGGCGAAGCGGCGCGGTCAGCCGACACGGCCGATCCGACCCGGGGCCCGGCTCGGCGCCCGACGGAGCCGTCGTAGGTCGGGGTGAGCGAAGCGAAGCCCGACGCCGGGGCGCCGTTCCGGCACGCAGCGGCGAGGCCGTCCCGCCCTCAAACCGTCACGAGCACGTCGCACTGCGACTCGGCGAGGACGTGCTTCGTCACGCTGCCGAGCAGCAGGTCCTCGACCGCGCTTTCGCCGTGCTTGCCGACGACGATCAGGTCGCAGTCCTGTTCCTGCTCCTGTTCGACGATGTTCCGCGACGCGTCGCCGTGGACGACGACGAGCCGCGTCGTGTCGGGCGCCAGCCCCGCCTCGTCGCGCAATTGCCGCAAATTCGCGAGCGCGTCCTGCTTCGCGGCGACGCGGTAGCGGTGGATCAGGTCGGCCTCGACGCCGGCCAAGCGTAACTTGCCCTCGACGGGGACTTCGAACGCGTGCAGCAGCACGATGTTCGCGTCCGGAGCGGCCGCCCGCGCGGCGCGCACGGCGCGCATCGAGTACGCCGAGAAATCGACCGGCACGAGCAGGCAGCGGTACGGCTCGTGCGGCGGCTGCTTGACGACCAGCATCGGCCGCGGCGTCTTGCGCAGCATCCGTTCGGCGGTGGAGCCGAGCAACAGGTGGCGCATGAAACTGCTGCCGCGGGCGCCGAGAACGAGCAGATCGACGGCTTGCGCATGGGCGGACAGTTCCTGAATCAGCGGCCCGATCGCGACCCGCACGCCTGCGGTGATGCCTCGATGCTTCTGCACGGTTGCACCCAGCTCGCGCAATTCGTCCCGCGTCGCGTCGACCACACGTTGCGCGACCTCAGCGGGCATGTCGGCGACGAGCTGCCGCAGCTTTTCGATCGGCGCGGGATTCACGACATGAAGCAGGTCGAGGCTCGCGCCGAGTTCGCGGGCGAGGAGCGCCGCCCGTTCCGCGGCGTGCCGCGCGGGAGCGGAAAGATCGGTCGCGGCGAGCAGCCGCTTGAAGGGAGTCACTGCGAATTTCTCCGTTCGACGTTGGGAGGGACGGCCAGGGTCCGCCGGGTTGATCGTAGCTGCGATCCGGTGAGAATTCGCGCTGAACGCCTGCTGCCGATCTCCGCCGCACCGAGCCGGTCCACAGTTTAGCCTTCCCCCCGCCATCCCCCGAGGGGCCGGACGATGGACGAAGCGTTCGTTCGGCGGCTTCGCGTCGCGTACGCCCCGACCTGTCGTTCTCGAACCCGGAACGACTGAAAGCGATCGCGCTGAGCCGTCCGGCCGCACGACGAATGCTGGTGCGCTACCCGTTCGCGGTGCGCTGCGGACGACGGACGCTTGTCGCACCCGCCTGTTCTTCGCTACCCTGCGTCGCGTCGAATTTGCCGTGGTATGGTTCGCGGTCACTTTCTTGGCACCGCGCGGGTGAGGTCCCGGGGCCTGCCGTCGCGTCATTCCGTGCTGATCGAATAGTCCCGCTGAATAGTCCGCTTCCCGCTCACGGCCCGATGCTGCTTGCTTCCCTCGTTTTCGTTCCCTTCATCGGCAGCCTGATCGCGGCGCTGCTGCCGCAAAACGCGCGCAACGGCGAGGCGTGGCTCGCGGCCGGCGTGGCGGGCTGGGGCCTGCTGGTCGCCGCGTCGCTGTACCCGGACATCTCGGCCGGGGCGATCCTGCGCACGGAGTTCGCGTGGCTTCCGGCGCAAGGTCTCCATTTCGTGCTGCGGGTCGACGGACTCGCCTGGGTCTTCACGCTGCTGGTGCTCGCGATCGGGCTGCTGGTGATCGTGTACGCGCGCTACTACATGTCGCCGGAAGATCCGGTGCCGCGCTTCTTCTCGTTCCTGCTGGCCTTCATGGGGTCGATGCTGGGCGTGGTGCTGTCGGGCAACCTGGTTCAGCTGGTGGTGTTCTGGGAGCTCACCAGCCTCACGTCTTTCCTGCTGATCGGGTACTGGCATCACCGCGCCGATGCCCGCCGCGGCGCGCGGATGGCCTTCACCGTGACGGGGGCCGGGGGCCTGTGCCTTTTCGCCGGCGTGCTCGTGCTCGGACACATCGTCGGCAGTTACGATCTCGACGTGGTGCTGGCGGCGGGCGACACGGTCCGCAGCCACGACCTGTATCGCGTCGCGCTGGCCCTGATTGCGCTCGGGGCGCTCACGAAGAGCGCGCAGTTTCCGTTCCATTTCTGGCTGCCGCACGCGATGGCGGCGCCGACGCCGGTGTCGTCCTACCTGCACTCGGCGACGATGGTCAAGGCGGGGGTGTTCCTGCTCGTGCGGCTGTGGCCGACGCTGTCCGGGACGCCGGAATGGACCTGGATCATCGGCGGCGCGGGGGTCTGCACGCTGCTGCTCGGCGCGTTCATCGCGATCTTCCAGCACGACCTGAAGGGTTTGCTGGCGTATTCGACGATCAGCCACCTCGGCCTGATCACCGTGCTGATCGGGATCGGCACGCCGCTGGCGATGGTCGCGGCCCTCTTCCATATCCTCAACCACGCAACGTTCAAGGCCTCGCTGTTCATGGCGGCCGGGATCATCGACCACGAAACCGGCACGCGCGACCTGCGCATCCTCGGGGGGCTGCTCCCGAAGCTGCCGTTCACGGGAATGCTCGCGATCGTCGCCAGCGGGGCGATGGCAGGCGTGCCGCTGCTGAACGGCTTCCTGTCGAAGGAGATGTTCTTCGCGGAAACGCTCCTCGTCGGCGGCGACACAAACTGGTGGATGTCGGTGGCCGCGGTCGCGATGGGGATGTTCGGCGTCGCGTATTCGCTGCGCTTCATTTCGATCTTCTTCGGCCGGCCTTCGGGGGAGCTCCCGCGCGAGCCGCACGAGCCGCCGCGCTGGATGCGTTTCCCGGTGGAATTGCTGGTGCTCGCCTGCCTCGTCGTCGGGATCATCCCGGCGCGCAGTATCGGGCCGTTCCTCGATATCGCGGCCACCGCGACCTTGGGCGTGAGTACCCCGCGCTACGACCTCGCCGTCTGGCACGGCGTCAATTTGCCGCTGATGATGAGCGTCGTGGCGCTGCTCGGCGGCGTGACGTTCTATGCGGTGCTGCGGCGGCACTTCAACCTGCGGCAGCGGACGAACGTGCCGTTGATCGATCGCTTCAACGGCGCCCAGGCCTATGAGACCTCGATGGCGTACCTGACGCGTTCGGCTGCATGGCTGTTGCAGCACCTCGGCACGACGCGTCTGCAGGCGCAACTGCTGATGATGATGCTGGCGCTGCTGGTCGTTCCGCTGCTGTTGGCCGGCACGCCGCCGGACTGGACCGTACTGCCGGTGCACGGCTTCGATCCGCTCTTCGCCGGCATCTGGATCATCGGCGGGACCTGCGCGGTCGCGGGCGCGTGGATGGCGAAATTCCATCGCCTCGCGGCGCTGATGCTGATCGGCGGCACCGGCATCGTAACCGCGGCGACTTTCCTGTGGCTGTCGGCGCCCGACCTCGCGTTGACCCAGTTGATGGTGGAAACCGTCACGACAGTGCTGATCGTGCTCGGCCTGCGCTGGCTGCCGCCGCGCATCGAGCCGAAGGTGCTTCAGCTGAGCATCCCGCGCCGCGTCTGGCTGCGCCGCTCGCGCGACATGACGATCGCGGTGGTCGGCGGCCTCGCGATGGCGGCGCTGACCTATGCGGTGCTGGTGCATCCGGCGTCGAACACGATCTCCGACTTCTTCCTGGTCAACGCGCTGAGCGGAGGCGGCGGCAGCAACGTCGTGAACGTCCTGCTCGTGGATTTCCGCAGCTTCGACACGCTCGGCGAGGTCACGGTGCTGGCGGTCGTCGCGCTCACCGTGTATGCGTTGCTGCGCCGCTTCCGGCCCGCACCCGACAGTGCCGAGATCCCGCCGCAGCAGACAAATGACCTCGATCCCGCATCCCGGCAGACCCCGGCCGAGCAGGCCAATCGCGGCTACCTGCTGGTGCCCGGCATCTACCTGCGCCTGCTGCTGCCGTTCATGGGGGTGATCGCCGTTTACTTCTTCATGCGCGGACACAACCTCCCCGGCGGAGGCTTCGTCGCGGGCCTGATCTTCGCGGTCGCGATCCTGGTCCAGTACATGCTCGCCGGCGCCGTCTGGGTCGAGAGCCACCTCAGCCTGCGACCCCACCGCTGGCTGGGATTCGGACTGATCCTCGCGGGTGCGACCGGCATCGGCGCGTGGCTGTTCGGCCATCCCTTCCTGACGACGCATACCGCCCACGTCGACTGGCCGCTGCTCGGCGAACTGCATCTGCCGAGCGCTTTCGTGTTCGATCTCGGCGTGTTCACGGTGGTCGTCGGGACGACGATGCTGATGCTGGTCGCGCTGGCGCACCAGTCCTTGCGGGGCCACCGCGTGCCGGTGGCCGGAGCGCCCGACGCCGAGCGGCCGGCGCCCGGCGGGAGGGCGGCCTGATGGAAATGGTGGTCGCGATTGCGGTGGGAGTGATGTTCGGTTCGGGGATCTGGCTGATCCTGCGCCCGCGGACCTTCCAGCTCATCACCGGGCTGCTGCTGATGTCCTATGCGGTCAACCTGTTCATCTTCGCGATGGGGCGCCTGTGGGTCGACCGGGCGCCGATCACCCCTGATGCGCTCGTCGATCCAGCGCAGTTCGCCGACCCGCTGCCGCAGGGGCTGGTGCTGACCGCGATCGTGATCGGCTTCGCGACGACCGCGCTCTACCTGGTGATCATGATCGGCGCGCGCGGCCTGACCGGCAGCGACCATGTCGACGGCGAGGAGCCCCGCGAATGACCGCGATGCCCTGGCTGCAACATCTCATCGTCGTTCCGGTCCTGCTGCCGCTGCTGATCGGGGCCTTCATCATCCCGGTAACCCAGAGCCGGCATGGGCTGAAATTTGCGCTGAGCCTGTCGAGCACCGTGCTGCTGTGGGTGGTGGGCGTCGTGCTGCTGCTGAAGGTCGATGGCGGGCATTGGCCGAACGGCATCGGCGTGTATCTCGCGTCGAACTGGGCCGCGCCGTTCGGCATCGCGCTGATGGTCGATCGGCTCACGGCCCTGATGCTCGTGCTGACGGCGACGATCGCACTCGCGGTGCTGGTGTTCTCGGCGCAGCGCTGGGACCGCGTCGGCGTGCATTTCCATTCGCTGTTCCAGTTCCTGCTGATGGGGCTCAACGGGGCGTTCCTGACGAACGACCTGTTCAACCTGTTCGTGTTCTTCGAAGTGATGCTCGCCGCGTCCTACGGGCTGGTGCTCCACGGCTACAACCTGCGCCGTATCCGCGCCGGCATGCAGTACATCGCGATCAACCTGGTCGCATCCTTCATGTTCCTGATCGGCGTCGCGCTGATCTACGCGGCGACCGGCACGCTCAACATCGCCGACCTCACCGGCCGCGTCGGCCTGCTCGGCGCGCAGGACGCCTACCTGCTGCGCATCGGTGCGAGCGTGCTGGCGCTCGCGTTCCTGACGAAAGGCGCGATGTGGCCGCTTGGCTTCTGGCTGCCCGGCACCTACGCGTCCGCGTCGCCGCCGGTGGCCGCGATGTTCGTGCTGATGACCAAGGTCGGCGTGTATGCCGTGTTGCGGGTGTGGCTCGCGGTGTTCGGGAACGAGGCGGAGGCGCTCGCGGGTTTCGGCTTCGCGGCGCTGACGCTCGGCGGCATGGCGACGCTGCTGTTCGGTGCGATCGGCATGCTCGCGAGCCAGGACGGCGGGCGCATGGCGGGCTATGGCGCGGTCGTCTCGTCGGGCACGGTGCTCGCGGTGATCGGTCAGTCCGGCCCGGGCGTGCTCGCGGCGGGCCTGTACTACCTGCTCGGGTCGACGCTGGCGATGGCGGCCTTCATGTTGCTGATCGAACTCACCGAGCGGATCCGGCCGCCCGGCGCGTCGCTGCTGGCGATCACGATGGAGGCGTTCGCGATCGAGGACAAGCCGGAAGACCCAGTCGGCGTCGGCATCCCCGGTACGCTGGCCTTCCTCGGCCTGAGCTTCGCCGCGTGCGCCCTCGTGATCAGCGGCCTGCCGCCGCTGTCGGGCTTCGTCGCGAAGTTCAGCCTGTTTCACGCGCTGCTCGAAGCGTCGGCCGGCCGGCCGGAAGGCGTGCCGGCGACGACCTGGGTGCTAATCACGCTGGTGGTAATGGCCGGCCTTGCGGCGATCATCGCGCTGATGCGGCTCGGCGTGCGGACCTTCTGGGCTTCGGGAGCGGTGACGCCGCCGGCGCTGCAATTCTCGGAGGCGGCGCCGGTGACGGCGCTCGTCGTGTTGTGCGTGCTGCTGACGGTTCAGGCCGGGCCGGTGTTCGACTACCTGGGCCGCACCGTCGATGGACTGTCGCGCAGTGCCGAATACAGCGAGCGCGTGCTGGGCGAGTTGCCGGTGATCCGTGCGCCGGCCGACGGAGGCCCGCGATGAGGCGCTGGCTGCCTTCGCCGCTGCTGTCGGTCTGCCTGCTGCTGATGTGGCTGCTCCTCAGCCAGAGCGTCGCCCCCGCGCACTGGCTGCTCGGCGGCCTGCTCGGGATCGTCGCGCCGCTGCTCGCGCGGCCGCTGCAGCCTCACGGGCACCCGCACGTCGCCAGACCGTTCGCGTTCGGCCGGCTGTTGTGGCTGTCCGCGATCGAGATCGTGCGCTCGTGCTTCAACGTCGGCGGCATCATCCTGTTCCGCCGGTCGGCGCAGGTGAATTCGCAGTTCGTCCGCGTGCCGCTCGATCTGCGCAATCCGCACGGCCTCGCGCTGCTGTCCTGCCTGATCAACTCGACGCCGGGGACGGTCTGGGTCGAGATCCTGCCCGACACCCACGAACTGCTCCTGCACGTGTTCGACCTGCACGACGAACAATGGTGGGTGGATACGATCAAGGCCCATTACGAGCAGCCGATCATCGAGTTGTTCGAACCTTCCGCGTTGGCGGATCGAGGAGAGAAGGCATGACGACCGCGACGCTGCTGTCCGCCGCAATCACCTTCGCGCTCGCGTGCGTGGTGCTCGCGATGGTTCTTTGTACCGTGCGCCTGCTGATCGGCCCGTCGGCGCAGGACCGTGTGCTGGCCCTCGACACGCTGTGGATGTGCACGATGCTGCTCGCGCTGATGCTCGGCATCCGCCACGGCAGCGAGATCTACTTCGAAGCGGCGCTGCTGATCGCGCTGATCGGCTTCGTGTCGACGATCGCGCTGGCGAAGTTTCTGATGCGGGGGGAGGTGATCGAATGAGCGTCGCCGAATCGCTCCCGTGGTGGGCCGCGCTGCCGGTCGCGTTCCTGCTCGTACTGGGCGGCGTGATCGCGCTGATCGGCACGATCGGGCTGCTGCGCCTGAAAACCTTCTACCAGCGCATCCACGGCCCGGCGATCACCATCACGCTCGGGGCGGGCTGCATTCTCGTCGCGTCGATGATCCATTTCACCGTCGCCCAGTCGAGGCTGGTGATTCACGAACTGCTCATCGGCGTGTTCGTGCTGATGACCGCGCCGGTCGTCGCGATGATGATCATGCGCGCGGCGGTCTATCGGGACCCGCAGCACAAGCGCTCCGCAGGCTCGGACGATCCGGGTGCGGGAGACAGAGGGCTGAGGTAGGCGCGCGGCGACCCGAGGTCCTCACCCGCACCGACACGGCACCGGCTTGTTCCGGTCTTGCTGGGCGTCATCCGGCTACAGCCGCAAATACCCGGCCCGCAGGAGCCCGCCGCCGCACGATCGTGACCGCGGCATCCTGAGCCTGCGCGAGCGCGCCGGCGTGTGGTGCACCGGCACGCTCCGACGTCCTGTTCGTCCGGCGGGTACCGAAGCGGCCGCGCGGGCGATCGAGTCGCCGACTTGGGCGCCGCACGCCGTGCCCGGCGGTCGCAACAACACCCGCGGCCATCGCTAATACCTCCCCGCCAGCGCGACGTCGTGCGCCGATCCGAGACTTTCGCCCGCGCGGCCTTCGTCATCGCCCTCGCATAATTCGGGACAAACGCGCCGATTCGCAGCGCCCAGTGTTCCCCCGATTGCCAGGAGAAAAAGAACATGCCGAAACGCACGGCCCTGCTGCTCGCCGTCGGCCTGCCCCTGTCCCTCACCGCACTCGCCGATGGCGGCGGGCGCGCGAAGTTCACCGAGATGGGCATGAATATCGCACCGCTGATCGGCGCCGCGGACTACTGCGGCAGCAGGGGCGGTCAGACGCTGCTCGACGCGTACGCGCGCGGTCTCCCGCACTTCGATCTGAGCCCCACCGACATCATTGCCGTGCTCGTCGTCGTGGAAGAGCGCCGCCGGCAAGCGCGCGAACAAAGCGCCGCGACTTTCGCCAATCGCCCCTGCCCCGCGCAGACGCGCGACAAGATGCAGCAATCGCTGCAGGAGATGGAAAACGCCTGGTACCGCGTCGTGCGCAACGACACCGGGGTCGACCTCCGGTCGGCCGCGCCGGTCCCGGTCGCGACCGCGACCACCCCGAGGTCCACACCGACCTCGGGGCTATGCACGAAAGGCGCCGCGGTCAGCGTGCTATACGGCGGGCAATGGTATCCCGCCAAGGTGCTCGACGGCCCCGACCACATGGGAACCTGCCTGGTCTCCTACGACGGCTACGGTTCAAACTGGGACGATTGGGTCAACGCTACGCGCATGCGGCCGGCCGCGGGCACGCAGTCGTCACCGGGCAGGACTGCCCAAGCCGCCCCCGCCTCCACGACCCCGCCACCCGCAACCAGCGGGTCAAGCGCGATCCCGACCGGGAAGTACAGCTGCTACACCTTCGACAACGGTCAGCTCAACTACACTTACACGGACGTCGTCATCCAGCCCGGCGGCGGTTACGCGGTGGGCAACGACAGCGGCAGCTACACGCTCTCCGACGGCGGCGCGATGCGCTTCACCGGCACGATGGCCAACGCGACCGGCAAGTTCTCCATGAAAAACGGCGGCAAGCCGCAGATCGATCTCGTGTTCAACGGCGACGCGCGGGCGTCGATGAGCTGCCCGAAGGGGCGCTGAAGGAGGGGTGACATGAGGCTAGCCTCACGACGGATCTTCCTGCTGCCCCTCGCGATCACAATCGCCCTCCCGGCATCGGCACAGGCTCCGAACCCGCTCGGTGTCGAGTGGGTTAGCGGCGGCAAGCCCGCGTCGCCGACGCCGGCCCGCAGCGCAGGCAATCCGCAGGCAGTGTTCCATTACCCAGCGCTGGCCCGTGATGCAGACCTTGCCGGCGGTGGCGCGCTGCCACGCCGCAGCGGCCTCAGCCAACGATGGCCGCAGCGCGCGCCGCAGGGTTGCGAAGAAGTTCGCCACACCCTTGCCGTTCTCCGGTGCGAGCAAGTAATGCAGGCACAGCGCCTCATCCGGGTGCTCGGCGACGCGCTGCTGCAGGGCCTCGTTCTGGTCCACGAAGAGCTCGTAGGCGAGCTCCGCGTCGCGCACCGGGTCATTGCGCGTCGTCGTGCAGAGCTTGTAGTCCTTCACCAGCCGGTGATACGGATTCTGCGGGAAGGCGACGGGCGAAAGCTCCAGCGTGTCGATCAGCGGCAGGCGATGCAGTGCGAGTTCGGGGTGCAGCGCCGCGAGCGCGGGCTGGTCGAAAGCCACGACGTTGTGGCCGAGGACGAAGGCCGCGCCTTTAGTTATCGCATCGAGCTTGCGGACGAGATCGGGCGCCTTGCCGGCGAGCTTCAGCCGCGTGTCGAGGTCGGGGCGGAACGCGCCGAGCTCGCGCAGACTCATGCGGTCCCCGCGAGCCGTTTCAATATCGAGGCACAGGCAGCGCGCCCGGGGCCCAGCGGGCGGAGCGGACATGAAAACCGTTTGATGGAAGAACCGGAAGAATTGTATCCGCGTGCGTCATTCCTGACGTATGCATATGCCACGGCACGGACTCCGCCGGCAACAAGGGAAGCCCTCGCGAAGTCGTCGGACGTTCCGCCCGGCTGATCGGCGCGCTCCCGCCTTCAGCGCGCTCGACGCCATTTCACATGAGCTTTCCTAAGCCTCGCCGTTAGAAACGATCGTTTTACGCGGAACGCCGCTCCGGCCTACGATAGCCCCGCTCATTCGAAGATCCGAACGGAGGCACCATGTCCCAGCATCACACGCTCATCGACTGGCAGCGCGCGCCGCACGCGGCCGACGCCAACACCTATTCGCGCAATCACGTCGCGACACTCAACGGCGATCAGACGGTCGCGGTGTCGGCGGCGGTCGACTACAAGGGCGACCCGGCGTGCGCCGACCCCGAGCAACTGCTGCTGACCGCGCTGGCGAGCTGCCACATGCTTACTTTCCTCGCGATCGCGGAGCTCCAGGGCTTCCGCGTCGAGCATTACCGCGACGCGCCGGTCGCGCATCTCGAGAAGAATGCCGACGGGCGTATGGCGGTCACGAGGATCGAGCTGTCGCCGCAGGTGCGTTTCGGCGGCGACAAGCAGCCCGACGACGCGGCGCTCACGCGACTGCACGCAGGCGCGCACCGGAACTGCTTCATTGCACATTCCATTACTGCGACAGTGACGGTCAATCCCGTCACCGAGCCGGCCTGAGATCCAACGCGCCGCAAGGCGAGCCCCGGTCGCCGCCCGGGCTTCGTCACCGCCCGGCGCGCCGCGTTAGGATGGCGCGATGAAAAGAACATTCCCATCATCGTTCGACGTTCCGGCGCCCGCGGTCGAAGAAGCCCCGCCGCAAACGTACGGCGGTGTCCTGGCGGCGCCGCTCAAACGCATGCCGCCGCTGACGGCGCTGAGCTATTTCGAGGTCGCGGCCCGGCTCGGGAGTTTCGCCGCGGCAGCGAAGGCGCTTCATGTGTCGCCGGCCGCGATTAGCCACCAGATCAAAGCGCTCGAGGACCACCTCGGCGTCGAACTCTTCGAACGCCACCATCGGAAGGTCATACCGAGCCGTGCCGCGGAGGCTGCGCTGCCGCGACTACAGGAAGGCTTCGCCGCGCTCGCCGACGCGGTCGACCGGATGCGTGCGCACGGCGAAGGGCGTTGGGTCGTCACCGTGTGCGCCGAGCCGCTGTTGGCGACGAAGTGGCTGGTGCCGCGGTTGCACCGGTATTACGCGCGCTGCCCCGACGCTGAAGTGCGGCTGCAGGCAAGCTTGAGTTCGGTGGATGCCGAGCCCGGCGGGCCGGTCACGGCGGCCGCGTTTCAGCGCTCCGGCATCGATCTCTCGGTGCGGCTCGGTTACGGGCGTTACGCCGGCCTCGACGCGGCCGCACTGCTCGAGCTCGTGCGGGTGCCGATGTGCGCGCCGGCCCTCGTCGAGCGCCTGCCGACACCGGACGCGCTGCTCACGCTGCCGCTGCTCGTCGATGCGACGCTGCTGCGTGGCGCGGAGCGCTCAGGCTGGAACGAATGGCTGCGCGCGGCCGGCGTGACGCCGAGCGGGCCGCTGCGGGAACAGCGCTTCGGCAACGGACTCCTCGCGCTTGAAGCGGCGATCACCGGACAGGGCGTGCTGCTCGCGAGCCCTGCCCTGACGCGCGCCGAGCTCGAAGCGGGCAAGCTCGTCGTCGCGTTCGACCTGCCGTTGCGCTCGCGCCTCGCCTACCACGTCGTCTGTCCGCCGGCGTCGCTCGAACGCCCGGTCGTCGCCGCGTTCCGCGACTGGCTGCTCGACGAGGTCGGGCAGGCCGACGCCGACGGGTATGCCGCGCGGTCGCGTGCGGCCGTCGAGGCGTCGCCGCAATGAGCCCGGCGAGGACCGCCGCGCTGACCGTCGCCGCGATGCTCGCGTTCGCCGCGAACTCGCTGCTTTGCCGCATCGCGCTGCGCGACACGCATATCGACGCCGCGAGCTTCACCGCGATCCGGCTCGCGTCCGGCGCGCTGATGCTGTGGCTGGTCGTCCGCGTACGCGGCGGTCTGGTCGGCCCGCACGGCAACTGGCCGTCCGCGTTGGCACTGTTCGCATATGCGGCGGCATTCTCGTACGCCTACCTCACGCTGCCGGCCGCGGCCGGCGCGCTGCTGCTGTTCGGCGCGGTGCAGGCGACGATGATCGGCTACGGGCTGTGGCGCGGCGAGCGGCTCGACGTCGTCCAATGGGCGGGGCTCACGCTCGCGGGCGGCGGCTTGGTCGGGCTGCTGCTGCCCGGACTGGCGGCACCGCCCGCGGGCGGTGCCGCCCTGATGATCGCCTCGGGCATCGCGTGGGGCGTCTATTCGCTGCGCGGCCGCGGCGCCGGCAACGCGACCTCGGTCACGGCTGGCAATTTCATCCGCGCGCTGCCGTTCGCCGCGGTCCTCGGTCTCGCGATGCTGCCGCGCGCCGACCTCGACGCGGCCGGTGTCGCCTACGCCATCGCGTCAGGCGCGCTCGCATCCGGCCTCGGCTATGCCATCTGGTACAGCGCGCTACCCGGCTTGCGGGCGACGAGCGCGGCGACCGTGCAGCTGAGCGTGCCGGTGATCGCAGCGCTCGGCGCCGCGGTCTTCCTCGACGAAGCGATCACGCTGCGCCTTGCGCTCGCGTCGGCGGCCGTGCTCGGCGGCATCGCGCTCGTGATCGCGCGACGCGGGGTCGGGAAATGACCCTGGAGCTTGACGGAGCGGGCGCGCTCGCCACAGCGCTTTGCCGCCAGTTGAACAAAACGAAAAGGCGCTGATTTCACGGAGAAATCAGCGCCTTTCGATATCTGGCGCGCCCGAGACGACGGGCATGGGCACTGGATCGAGGTTGTATCGCTCACCGGACAAGCTACTAAAACTGACCTTCGTGATCACCAGCGAGCATAGATGGCCCGGAAGGCGCTACGCATCGTCTTGTTCCGACCCTATACCGTACTGCCTACGTAATCCCGGCTCCTTACTCAGGTTCGGCGAGCTCGTAGCTTGTGCTGCGACCGCCAGCCGTCGATTTTTGCAGGATCCCGTGCGACTGCAACTCGCTAAGGTCGCGCAGCGCAGTATCCGAAGAACACTTGGCAATCGCCGCCCACTTGCTGGTCGTGAGCTTACCCTCGAAGCCGTCGAGCAAGCGGTTGATCAGCTTGATCTGGCGCTCGTTCACCGGGACACCGGCGAAGCGCTGCCAGAAGCGCGCCTTGGCGAGGACGGAGTCGAGGGTGACCTGCGCCTGATCGATCGCCCGATGCAAGGTCGCGAGAAACCACGCGAGCCATTCAGTGACGTCCAGGCTTCCTTTCTGGGTTCGTTCGAGAATGTCGTAATAGCTTTTGCGTTCGCGCTGGATCTGCGCGGACAGGCTATAGAAGCGCTGCGGCGCACCATCGGCCCGGGCAAGAAGCAGATCCCCCAGCGCACGGGCCATGCGGCCATTGCCGTCATCCAAAGGATGAAGGGTGACGAACCACAGATGGCCCAGCCCAGCCCTGATGAGCGGTGGCTCGTTCGGCGCGGCGTTAATCCACGCGAGGAGGCGCCGCATTTCGATCTCCAGGGTTTCCGCTGGCGGCGCTTCAAAATGAACGCGCTGGCGCCCGACCGTGCCTGACACGACCTGCATCGCACCATTGGCATCATCGCGCCAGGCGCCGATCCTGATTCGGGCAAGGCCAGAGTAACCGGTCGGAAACAAGGCGGCGTGCCAGGAAAGGAGCCGCTCCGACGTCACGACAGCCTGGTAGTTGGCCGTCGCGTCGAGGATCATCTCGACCACGCCTTCGACGTGCCGATCTACCGGAGCTAACGCGCCGATATCGACGCCAAGGCGACGGGCAATCGATGAGCGCACGGACTCGACATTCAGCTGCTCGCCCTCGATCTCGCTGGTCTTTACTACGTCCTCGGTGAGTGCTGCCAGGCTAGCCTGGTCGCGCAGGGAAAAACCTACGTCGGTAAGGCGCCCCAACAGCATGCCTTGAGCGCGACCGACCTCAACCAAGGGACCGGCCAGCGCCGCTAGGTCGTAACGCCACTCGGGCCAGTCACGCGCCTGCCAGATGTACTGACAATCACCGCTTTTCATGCGGTCATTATCGGCGCTTTTTGCCGCATAGACAACTTTCGCCGCAGCATTTGCGGCGATTAGAGCAGGCTTTCCCCGCAAGACCGCGTCGTCATTGCCGACGGCCAAGTCGGTCGCTGAGTTGCCCAATGGTTTGCCGGTGCGAACTAGGCCACAAGTGTCTGTCACACCAAGCTGCTCCCAGGAAGGGAAAAGAAATTGAGGAGATCTGCTCCTCTCACTTCTCTCCGCTGCCGGGCTCTGCTTTACCAGTCCAAGGCATACCCTCGGGCAAGAGCGTCTTCGAGTGCCCAGACTCGTCGCGCAGGTCAAAATGAAAAAAGCGCTGATTTCTTAATGAAATCAGCGCCTTTCGATATCTGGCGCGCCCGAGACGATTCGAACGTCCGACCCCTGCCTTCGGAGGGCCGGGGAACACAATAAATTGGCGTATTCACACGTTTTTAAGTCTTTGTTTTGCTGTGTTTTCAGTGCTTTGCCGTTCACCCGAGTTCATGGTATTTTTCCGTACGGATTCCGTACACGGACAACCATGATGACAATGATCAAGACCGTTGCCGATCGCAAGAAGCTGCCCTCGCGGCGAGAGCCGTACTGGGACCGCGTCGAGGCGGGCTGCTTCGTCGGGTTTCGAAAGCTCGACGACGGTACCGGGACGTGGATCGCGCGATGGCGCACGGACGACGGGACGCAGAAGTACCATGCGCTCGGCAGCTACCCAAATTACGACGACGCAGCGCGTGCCGCCCGCGAGTGGTTCGAGCAATGCAAGGGCGGCAGCCTCGAGGTTGTCGACGTTGCGGAAGCGTGCAAGCGGTATGTCGAGGACCGGCGCCGTGAGAAGGGCGATGCCACGGCGAAGGATGCCGACGGACGATTCAAGCGCCTCGTGTACGAAAACAAGTTCGGCCGGATCAAGCTCCCGGCATTGCGGACGGCGCATGTCACCGACTGGCGCAACGCGCAGGTCGATGTCGACGACGAGGAGGACGACCCCGACGCCGAGCGCCGGGCAAAGGACAGCGCGAATCGCAATCTTGCGACGTTGAAGGCGGCGCTGAATCTCGCGTATCGGATGGGCCTTGTATCGTCGACCGCGCAATGGGACCGCGTCGAGGCATTTAAGGGCGTGGCGAAGCGGCGCGACGTCTCGCTGACAATGCTTGATCGCAAGAAGCTCATCGCCGCCGCTAGCCCCGATCTCACGGTCTTTCTTCGCGCGATGCTGCTCACCGGCTGTCGGCCGGGCGAACTCGCGACCTGCGACGTCGGGGACCTCGATCCCGCCGGACTACTGACAGTGGTCGGCAAGACCGGACGAAGGACGATCCCGCTTTCACCGCAAGCTCTTGCGCTGCTGAAGACGTGCGCCGACGAGCGCGAATCGGACGAACCCTTGCTCACGCGCTCCGGAGTACGGTGGACGCGATTCGAATGGCGCGATGCGTTTCAGGAAGCCCGCAAATCCGCAGGACTGCCGGAGGGGGTCGTGATGTACAGCCTGCGGCACGTCGCGATCTCGGAGATGCTCGTCGCGGGCATGGATCCCATGACCGTCGCGAAGATCGCCGGCACGAGCATCGAGATGATCTCGCGCCACTATGGACATCTGATCCGCGAGAAGGTCGTTGCACAACTCGCGAAGGTACAGGTGATTTGATGGCGCGTTGGCTCACGCTCGAAAAGGCGTGTAAGCGCCTGCGCTCCGGACGAGAAGTAGACATCGACGAAATGATCGAGATGGCGATCGATGGGAAGGTGCGCTTGGGGGCGCGCATCCCGACATGGCAATCTCCGGGCGTCGGCGAACTCGAGTGGTTCTACCCTGACGGCTCGAAGGCGTCGGTCTCGACCGACGGCGTCGCGCGCTGGATGGATCGGATCAAGCTCGAACTGCTCACACTCCACGGGAAGGTTGCGCTTGGAGGCGTGTCCTGGCACCTCGATACGGGGGAGGGCGCCGGACCAGCTATCACCGCAGGCCCTACGTCGCCTTCTATCGTTGTCGACGATCTCCGCATCCTCGAATCAGAGCTTCCGCGAATCGTCGCGCTGCTCGAGGCTGACCCCATCCCGGTCCGCGCCAATGAGGGCGGAGCGACGGGCGATCGGTTCGACGTGCGCTTCATCGAGCCCGACCCCGGGGCGCCGCTCTTACAGCAATGGCAGGATCTCGCCGCGCAAGTGTACGAACTGCGCGCGGGGCTTGGGAGTCTGCCGCCGACCGAGCAGGAAGCACTGTACCCCCACGCAGCGACATTGGAGGCACGTCGGCAAGAACTCGAAGCCAACCCGGAATATCACGACGCTCTCACGAGCTATATCCGCTACCTCGAGGGAGATCTCGCCAAGCAACAGAACGCCGAGCTGCGCGTGCGAACCTCGGGGCAGATCGCATCTTGGCGAGCACACCTTGCGCGGATTACGTCGAAACTGACCGCCGAGGAGCGTCAACTCGAAGAGGGCGAGCCCGTCACGAAACAGGGGAAGAACCCGCGAAAGCGAGTCGAAGACTGGGTCCGCTGGGCCGCTGAGCATCTCGCGGAACGTGACGTCAACCAAGCGCAGCTGGCCGAAAAAATTTTCCTGCGTGCTGAGAAACTTCAGATCGAATCCGAGCGCGGGACGCTGACCGTGGCGAACATCATGAGGATGCTGCCGCGAGGTTCCGCCGGACGACGCGGCCGACCTCCCGGCAGCCAGTCGAAAAAATAATTCTGCGCAGAATTATTGCGCCGCCGAATTTCTACGCCGAGTTGCGGCCCAGGGTAAAACCGGCGACCGCTAAGGCAACCGTCGCGCGCCGTAGCTTCACAAACTCCGATTGATCGGCACATGTGCCGATTTTCAACTGCTGATTCTCATTAACGAACCTGAGGATCAGAAGTTGAACGATATGCCGAGCGGTACTTATCAAGCCGCCTACTCCGTCGCGCAGTTCTGCGCGGCACATGGTTTCACGAACGTGATGTTCTACAAACTCATGAAGCAGGGCCGGGGCCCCCGCATCATGAAAGTCGGCACGCGGACGCTGATCAGCGTCGAAGCGGCGGCCGATTGGCGGCGCACGATGGAGGACGGCGCCGAAGTCATCGAACCCCGCCGTAGCGGGGTGCGGTCAAGTCGATGTGTCGATGGGGCTCCCGATACCGGCGAACGACTGCCCACCACCCGCAAACAAGCTGTGGCCGCTGGCGACATCGGCGGTGCCGAATGAGTCGCCGCAAGACCCCGTTCAAATTCGTGGTGCACGTTAGCGACCATGTCGCCGACACGATGCACCTCAGCGCCGCTGAGCACGGCGCGTACCTCCGCCTGCTCTTCGCCTACTGGCGGAGCGGGCCGCCGCAGGACGACAACCGCGTGCTTGCCCGCATCGCTGGAGTGACGGCTGCCGAGTGGCGGGAAATCCGGCGGACTGTGGAACCGTTCTTCGAGGTTGCCGACGGCCGGTGGGTGCACCCTCAGACCGATATCGAACTGGAAGCGGCGTACGACGCTATCAACAAGGCTAGCAGGGCTGGCAAGGCTGCCGCTCGCGTCCGCTGGGACCAGGCGCGAGACCGCGACGGCGATCGCACTGCGAACACCGATGCGGACGCATTACGCCACGCATGCGATTCGCAGCTCCAACAGAAAGATAGGGGGGCGGCCCCCGATAACCCCCGCCCGAGCCAAAGCCGTGAAGACCGTGATTCCGCGCTCGAAACGGCCGACTGTCATGCGTTTGCGGGCTGTATCGACGTCCTTGAGCACGAACTGCGCGTCGGGGGTGTGCAATGACGGGCGCCCCGCTGCAACTTCGGCCGTACCAGCACCGCGGCATCGACTTGATCCGCCAATCCTTTGGCTCGGGCAACAGGCGGGTCGCGTACTACTGCCCGACCGGTGGCGGCAAGACGGTCGTCGCCGAGGAGATGATTCGCGCCTTCGTCGCCAAGAACCCCGACCGCCGCGTGCTGCTCGTCGCGAACCGCAAACACCTCGTTCAACAAGCATCGGAGCACTTGGCGGCCGCCGGCATCGAACACGGGATTCTGCAGGGAGAGAACACGCGGAGGCTCGGCGAGCGGGTGCTGGTGTGCTCTATCGACACCATCTACGTGCGCGGCATCCCGGACGACGTGGGGTTCATCATTATCGACGAATGCCACGCCGTCGCCGGCAACTCGAAGTACAAGGCGCTGCTGTTCAAGTACAACCGCGTGCCGGTCGTCGGCCTAACCGCGACCCCATTCTCCAAAGGGCTCGGGCAGCATTACGACGAGCTGCGCGGTCGGCTTTTCGAGAAACTGGTGGTGGGCGCGACGATCCGCGAGTTGATTGACCTCGACAACCTTGTCGATGTCGACTGCTACGCTCCAGCCGAGCCCGACCTGTCCGGCGTAAAAACGAGGCGTGGCATCGGCGGCGAAACGGACTACGTCGAAACCGACCTCGCCGAAGCGATGGACAAGCCGGTGCTGGTAGGCGATATCGTGTCGCACTGGCAACGCCTCGCGCGAGGGCGCCCGACCGTCGTGTTCGCGACGAACATAGCGCACAGTAAGCACATCGTGGAAGCCTTCAGGGCGGCCGGCGTGAGCGCCGAGCACCTTGATTACCACCACGACGACGACGCGCGGAAGGATATCCTCGGCCGGTTCGGCCGCGGCGAATTCACCGTGTTGTCGAACTCCGCGCTGCTCGCCGAGGGATGGAACTGCCCCGCGTGCGAGGTGATGATTCTCGCCCGGCCGACGAAATCGCTCATCCGCTACATTCAAATGGTCGGCCGCGTCCTGCGCCCGGCGCCCGGGAAAAAACGCGCGCTGCTACTCGACCATTCGGGCTCTGTCCTCGAACTAGGGTTCGCGACCGACGACCTGCCGCTCGAACTCGACGACGGAACGCCTAAAAAATCTGCCGGCAATCGTGAGGGGCGGAAGTCGGAGCCGAGCCCGTGTCCTAGATGCAAGTATGTTCGTCCAGCGGGCACCCACCGGTGCCCTCAGTGCGATTTTGCGCCAGAGCGGCAATCCGAGATCGTGGCCGAGGACGGCGAGCTCGTGAAGCTTGAGCGCAGGACGACCGCTGCGCGCATCGGTACCAAGCAGTCCGTGTACTCGCAACTCCTGAACATCGCGCGCTCGAAGCAGTACAAGCCAGGATGGGTGTCGCACAAGTTCCACGCCATCTTCGACGTGTGGCCGCGGGGAATGAAGGATGTTCCTGCGGAGCCGACGCCCGAGCTGCGGTCTTGGCTCCAATCGCAATGGATACGGCACGCTAAGGGCCGGGAGAAGGCTAAGGCGCAGCGGCAAGGGCGGCAGGCGGACATCGCGTCCAAACCCCTCAGCCGCGAAGAGAGCGCAGTCCGCATCGCCGCCTTGGTCGCTGAGTTCGAGCGCGAGGTGGCGCATGGGTAAGCGTCACGACGTGCGCACTGTAGCCGCGGGGAAGTGGCGGTCCATTCTCTCCGTGCTCGGACTCGACGAGCGGGCTCTGTCCGGGAAGCACGGACCTTGTCCGATTTGTGGCGGCAAGGACCGATTCAAATTCGACGACCTCGAAGGCCGCGGCACGTATTACTGCAGTCGGTGCGGCGCAGGGGACGGCGTGCAGTTGGCGATGGGCATTACCGGCCTGGCGTTCAAGGACGTAGCGCAGAAAATCGAGCAGATCGCTGGGACGGTGCGGCCGACTGCCAGCAAGCCCGAGCGCAGCGACGAGGCAAAGCTCGACGTGCTGCGCCGGGTGTTCCGCGAATCGGCTCCGATCAAGCGAGGCGACGAAGCAGAGCAGTATTTTCTTGGCCGAGGGCTTCGCCTTCACGATCTGCCCGAATCGATCCGACTGCACCCTGGACTTCAGTACCGAGATGGCGGCGCGCTGGTTGGAAACTTCCCCGCGATGCTCGCCACGGTGACCAGTGCAACCGGGAGGGCCATCTCGATTCATCGGACTTACCTCTATGGCGGCAAGAAAGCGCCCGTATCGGCCCCAAAGAAGCTGATGCAAGGATTGCCTCTCGCGGGAGCTGCAATCCGCCTCGCGCCTCTGTCGGATTGTTTGGGTATTGCCGAAGGGATAGAGACCGCGGTCGCCGCGTCCGAACTGTTCGACGTGCCCACATGGTCTTGCATCAGCACTTCCGGCATCGAGTCCTTCGAGCCGCCGGGAGGCGTGAACGGGGTAATCATCTTCGCGGACAACGACGCAAACTTTGCCGGGCAGTCTGCTGCGTATCGGGCGGCGCACAGATTGGGGATTCGTGGGTTTGACGTGGAGGTGCACATCCCGCCGAACGTGGGTGACTGGCTGGACGAATTGAACCGCCGCAATCAGAAAATGCAGGAAAGGAACTGACCGCATGACGACATCAAATCGCAAGGCCCGGCATCGACCTTCAAGCCCGGTCAGTCGGGTAACCCCAAAGAAAAACCCAAGAGCGCCATCAACAAGACGACGCGAGTCGCACTGGAATTGTTCGAGTCGGGCATTCAGAACATTGCCGCCGTTGTCCGCTAGGCGATGGCTGGCTCTGCAAATCGCTCGACAATGCCGATCGCCTCCAGCCGGTTCGGGCGCGCAGCCGGGTCGGCCTCAGCCATCAACCTCGGCTTGTCGTCGAAGCAGTTCGTAGAGCCTGCACGGCCCGAGCAGGATGGACTTGATGTCCGCACGGATCTTCTCGGATTCGAGCGCCTGCTTGCTCATCGAAGTGAAGGCCGACAACGCGTCCATCACGGCGTCGAGGATGCGGGCGTCGAGGTCGGGCGAGCTGCCGAACTGCTCCTTCGTATTGTTCACTGCCTGCTCGATGAGCTCCTCGCACTCGAGCAGCTTGCCCTTGATCGCGTTGTTGACGTACAGCAGCTTGTCGCCCTCGGTGAGGTCGCCGATGAAGAGCTCGTTGACCCGCGCGATGATCTCGTCGAGCGCGGCCTTCTCCTTGTCGCGCACCTCGCCGCCGCCTGGGCCGGTCGGCTTGAGCTTGTAGTCCCCCTCGCCGGAGTCGTTGAGGTTCAGACGGCGCACCCCGAGGTTCTTGACCGTGTAGTGCGTCAGCGCGAGCGACGACAGATCGACGGTCTCGGTCTCGCGCCCGAAGTCGAGCAGCTTGTGCAGCAGGCGGAAGAAGATCGCGCGCTTCTCGATGTCCGTGTTGCCGTAGTTGAAGATCTGCGACAGGAAACCGTACAAACGGAAGTAAGTGCCGATGTCGCGCTTGAACAGCACCAGCGCGTCGATCTCCTGCTTAGCGGTCCTCGCGGCCTCGCTGCCGTCCTCGGAGGCCCGCAGCCGCGTCTGTGCGGCTGCAAAACGCTTCAGCAGGCGATCGGCGACGGGCACGAGCGCGCGGTCGAGCTCGGACTGATTGCGCCCGCGCGTGGCGACCTCGGCCACCCGTTCGACCTCGAAGTTGTCGTAGAAGCCCAGGCCGTCGAGCTTCGCGCGCAGCGTGTAGACCAGCTCGGGATCGCTGACGCCCGCGAGCTCCGCCGTCGTGTGGTACTGCTTGAACGCGGCGAGAATCTCGTCCGGGTCGTTCACAAAGTCGACGGCATAGGTCGTATCTTTGCCTGGGAAGGCCCGGTTGAGGCGCGACAGCGTCTGCACCGCCTGGATGCCGGCGAGGCGCTTGTCGACGTACATGCCGCATAACAGGGGCTCGTCGAAGCCGGTCTGGAACTTGTTCGCAACGAGCAGGATCGCGTAGTCGCCCGTCTTGAATGCCTCCCGGATGCCGCGCCCCCTCAAGGTCGGGTTCATCAACGCGCCGGTTTCCGTGATCGGATCGGCGTCGGACTCGGGATCGATGACTTCGCCCGAGAATGCGACCAGCGTGTTGATCCGGTAGCCGTGCTCGACGATGTACTTGCGCATCGCGAGCTGCCAGCGCACCGCCTCCTTGCGGCTCGCGGTCACGACCATCGCTTTCGCCTTGCCGTCGAGCAGCGGCGCGACGTGTGCGCGGAAGTGCTCGACGACGATCTGTACGCGCTGCGCGATGTTGAACTCGTGCAACCGCACCCAGCCCATGATGCCCTTCATCCCGGCATCACGATCGACCTCCGCGAGCGCCTTGCCCTCGTGCGCAAGCTTGAACGCGACCTTGTAGCTCGTGTAGTTTTGCAGCACGTCGAGGATGAAGCCCTCCTCGATCGCCTGCCGCATCGAATAGACGTGGAAGGGTCGCGGGATGTTGTCGTCGGCCGGCGGGCGCGTCGGGTCGGGGCGCGTCCCGAAGAGCTGCAGCGTCTTATCCTTCGGTGTCGCGGTGAAGGCGACGAACGTGATGCCGAGTTCCTTGCCGGCCGCCTTCGCCTCCATCTGCGCGGCGAGAATGTCCTCGGTGCTGATCTCGCCGCCGTCGGCGAGCTCGGCCGGCGATAGCACCTGCTTGAGCCGTGCCGCGGTCTCGTTGGTCTGCGACGAATGCGCCTCGTCGGCAATCACCGCGAACCGCTTGCCCTCGGTCGCGGCGAGTTCGCGCACCTTATCGAGCGCGAACGGGAATGTTTGCAGCGTGCATACGACGATCTTCTTGCCCGCCGCCAGCGCCTGCGCGAGCTCCTGGCTCTTGCTGCCGCCGTCGCCGCGCACGACCGCGACGACGCCCTGCGTGCGCTCGAAGCTCGTGATCGCCTCCTGCAGCTGGTCGTCGAGCACGGTGCGGTCGGACACGACGATTACGGCGTTAAAGACCTTCTCGTTCTTGTCGTCGTGCAGGTCGGCGAGAAAGTGCGCCGTCCAGGCAATTGAGTTCGTCTTGCCGGAGCCCGCCGAGTGCTGGATCAGATACTTGTCGCCGGGGCCGTCGCGGCGCACTGCGGCGACGATCGCGCGGGTCGCATCGAGCTGGTGATAGCGCGGGAAGATCGCGTTGACGAGCTGCCGCGCGTCGTTCTTCGTCGGCACGACGTAGCGGCCGAGGATATCGAGCCACGAATCCCGCGCCCAGACCTCCTTCCACAAATAGTCGGTCGCGAAGCCGGCAGGATTCGGCGGATTTCCCGCGCCGCCCTCGTTGCCCTTGTTGAAGGGCAGGAAGACCGTGTCGAAGCCGGCGAGCTTCGTCGTCATGCGGACTTCGGAGTTGCTGACCGCGAAATGCACCAACGCGCCCTGCGGGAACGCCAGCAACGGCTCGACCGCGTTTCGGCCCGGCACCTTCGGCGGGCGGTCCTTCTTGTACTGATAGACCGCGTTGTCGACCGCCTGCGTATAGTCGGTCTTGAGCTCGGCGGTCGCCACCGGCACGCCGTTCAGGAACAGCACGAGGTCGATGCAGTTCTCGTTGTGCTGCGAGTAACGCACCTGTCGGACCACGCGCAGCCGGTTCGCGGCGTACTTCGCCTGCAACTCCGGGTTCATCGCCAGCGCCGGCCTGAACTGAGCGACGGCGATCGGTTTCCGCAGCCCGAGCATCTCGAAGCCATGGCGCAGCACATGCAGCGTGCCGTGGTCCGCGAGCGTCCTGCGCAGGCGCTCCATGACCGTCTTACGCGTGTTCGCGCCGTGCGTCTTCTCGATCGAGATCCAGACGTCAGGCTGCGTCGCCTGGATCCAGCCCGCGACATCGTCGGGGAACAGCGCCAGCGCGCGATCGTAACGGGCAGCGTCGGTCGGATCGTAGCGCCAGCCACGCGTTGCGAGGTCGGCGCAGATCTCGTCTTCGAGCGCCTTTTCGGAATGAAGTGACATTGTCGAGGCCATAGGTCGATTGCGGCTAGCAGCTCGAGGACGCGGTGCTGTTGCCGCGTTTCACGTCGTCCAGGGTTTCGCCCCTGGCGTTCTTCCAATCGAGCCAGCCGTTCGACGCGGCCGCGCAGACAACCGCCGATGCGCCGCTCGGCGACAGAAAGAGCACGTCATCGGCAAACACGGTCGCGCCGTTCTCGATCACGATCTTGCCCTGCGCGATCAGCTCGTCGCGACGCTTCGCGAAGGAATGGTTCTCGAAGCCCTTCGCGATCTGCACGCGACCTTTCGAGCCCTTCAGCACCACGAAGCCCTCCGGCGTGTATTCGCCGCGGGCGTCGGCGCCTGCGCGGCGGCAATAGAAGACTTCCGCCTCGGCGAGCGGGCCCGGCAGATTCGCGACGGGTTCGAAGAGCGGGTAGCCAAGCGTCGCCAGCAGCGTGCGGCCGGTATCGAAGATTTCCATGCAGTCGGCCTCAAGCGGCGCGGGCGTATGCGGCTTCGTGCCGGCGTTGCCGTTCTCGGTCCGGTAGCGGCCGGCCTGTCTCGCCGTCTGGATGCACTGCCATTCCAAAAAAAGCCCGTGCGTCTGCGTCAGTGTGTTCGTGCGCGAGATCAGGACGAGCGCGCGCTGCCAAAAGTCCTTTTCCTTGTTGTGGATCGCGAGCCGCTTGCGCAAGTCGCCGGTCTGGCCGATGTAGACCTTCGCGTCGGCGCCGTCTTCGCTCTGCCCGAAAAGGAAATAGACCGCGACCTGATCGCTTTCGGGCATCTGCAGGAACGCGTCGAGTTGCGGACGCGGCACTTCGATGACCTGCACGATCCGCGTCGTGATCTCGGCGACACGGATGCTGCGCGGGTCGCCGAGCGGCAGGAAGATCTGGATGGTTTGCGGACGCAGCGTGCTGCTCGATGTCATGCCGCTTCCGCTTCCATCTCGGCAGGGATGCGGACCAGACCGCGGACGTCGATCTTGCCGGTGATGGCGGCGGAGATCAGCGCCGTGCGGCGTTCCTGCAGGAGGGCGATGGAGTTTTCGGCCTCAGCCACTAAATTGTCGATCTTGATGGTCTGGTCGTCGAGGAAGGCGACGATGCGTCCCTGTTCAGCCAAATCAGGGCGAGCAAACCATATTTTTGCCATTCGCGTAAGTCCAAGATCGTGGTTAGTCGCCCCTCGCGTGTGAAGCTGCGACTGCTCATAACATGGCACGCTATTGAGCGCGTAGGCGAGAAACGAAGGATTCACAAGCTCCTGGTTCAATTTCAGAACTGCAACGTGAACCCAGACTTGAAACCGGTCGTCGAGGTCGACGACACGCGCAACGCCAGTGGTTCCCCCCTTCGTGTAGAGGACGTCACCTTTCTCCGGGATTACGCGCTTGCAGAATTCGAGATAATCGGACTCTGAAACGAATTTCACGTCATCTAGATACCAGGACTCGACGCCGATGTTTCGTGCCGATAGAAACATTACCCCTTCACTGACATATGACGGTGAAAAGTGCGGCCCATCGGCGATTTGGTTGCAGACACGACCGAGTTGGACTCTTTCCCAATGCGCCGGCACCTCTCCCAGCCACGCGACGCCCGAGTCCTTCATCGGCGCCGTCGAGTCCAGACCCTTCGTGACGGCGTGCGAGATCAGCGCCTGCCGCTTTTCCTTCAGCAGCGCGATCAGGTTCTGCTGCTCGGCAACGAGGGCGTCCATCCTGGGGGTCTCGCGGTCGAGAAAAGCCACAATCGCAGCCTGTTCGAAAGGAGTCGGCACGACGACCGGCATGGAGCCCATGAAATCCCAACTCGCCCGCGGCATCTTCGCGCCATACGTAAAGCCGTCGATAATCGATATGAAGTCTCGATTCAATATCGAGTAGAAGAGAAATCGAGGATGCACCCCCGATCTCGTCCTCATTACATGGAAGTCGCCTACCGCTTCGCCCGGACGCTCGACCACAAAAACCTTTGCAAGGTACGGACGCAATTTACCGAAAAGGATGTCGCCTGCCTCCACGGCAACACCGTCGCCCTGAAACTCCGAATCGGTGTCAAGAAACCTTCCAGACCAACTCTCGATGTTCTCGAGTGCGATCGCACCGGTACGGCGCTGGGTCTTTTCAGTGAGCAAGAGGACTTGCCCCCTTAACCGATCAGCATCCCAATGCGCTGGAATATCGCCGAGCCATTCGACGCCGGAATCCTTGTACTGCTCATACCGCGGAAAACTCATGCCGGCCCCTCCATCCAAATCCTCCGCACCTGCCAGCCGATCGGGAAGCCCATCGCAGCGACGAAAACGCCGTGCCGCTCGATCAGTTCGACAAGGCGCGCGCGCCACTGGTGATGCGGGGCGATGATGTCCATGAAGTGCAGCAGGATGACGAGAGTGTTGTAGAGCTTGCGCGAGCCGGGCACGAACTCGGCGACGAGGGTGTGGGGCTTGCTGCGCGGCAGCTCCGGCGTGATCGTGAGCTCGCGGTTCCACAATCGGCTGTGGTGCGCGCAGGTGTTGCGGATGAAGGTCAGGTGATGCAGCCACGATTCGAGCACGCGCTGGTCGAGGCCGTACACGTCTGCGATTGCCCGGCGCGTCGGCATCGGCTTGAGGTTGCCGTACCAGCGTGACAACAGCCCGAGCGACATGATCTCGCATACCGCCCAGACCGGCGGCATGTCCTCGCTGTAGGTCTGCGCGAGGTGCTTCACGAAGGTCTCGTCGGAGCGGTCGAGCTCGGCCTTGAGCTTGGCGAGGTTCGACTCCCAGTGCCGCCGCTTGTACGCGAGGCCGGCGTCGAGATGCGCATGCGGCCCGTGCTGGTGCGCGAGCTGATACGCCCACTGGCTGCGTATCGAGACCTCGATGCGCTCGACGGCGTCGAGCACGAGGAGGCGCAGCTCGCGGTCGAAGACGTAGAGGTCGAGGACTGTCTCGAAGCGCGTGCCGGGCCGAAAGCAATGCGAGGCGTGCTCAGCCTCGAAGGGCAGCCAATAGGCGCCGAGACGGTAGTAGTTGAGGTGCTGCAGATAGAAGGCCGCGCGCTCGGGGTCGTCGATCACCATGCCGCGCGCCTGCAGCAGCGCGACCTGCTCAGTGTACGTCGTCGCGGGCTTCGTGAAGGCGCGCTTCATGCGTCGCCCCGCACAAAAAAGTAACCCGCCGGTTTGAGGATACGCTCGCGCGCATAGCCTTGGCGGGTTTTGTTGAGACGAATTATGGACGTGTCCAGCGCGCTATACAAGGTGTTGGGGGTCGGTCGGAAAGACGCGGCACGGTGCGCGCGCGGCTCGTTCATCCGGCCAAGCCCTCGATCATCGCCTTGATGCGGTCCGTCGAGCGTTTGAGGTCGGCGTCGATCTCGGCGAGCGAGCGGGGCGGCTCGAAAACGTAGAAATGGCGATTGAACGGGATCTCGTAGCCGACGCGGGTCTTGTCATGGTCGATCCATGCGTCCGGCGCGTGCGGCAGCACCTCGCGCCGGAAATAGGTCACCACGTCCTCGGCGAGCGGGACGTTTTCCGTGTCGCGCAGGCGCGCGTCGGGCTGCGGCTTGCCCTTCTGTTTGCCGCGCTCGCCGAGCACGATGTTGCCGGCCTCGTCGCGCAGCGGCCGCTCGACGGTGATCGTTCGGTAGCCGAACTCCTCGTTGCGGAGCACCTTCGCGATCGGCACGATCTTGACCTTGCCGCCCTCCGGGGCCTGCGGCACCGGCATATCGGGGAATAGCGGCACGCGGGCGAGTTCCTTGCCCTGCGCGTCGGTCACGACCGCCTGCTCGAGCTCGAGGAAGTCGCCGAAGATTCGGGTGATGTCGGCGATGTGCGCATCGGACACTTCCTTGCGCTTCGAACCGAGGCTTTTGCGCATCTTCTGCCAGAAGCTCGACGCGTCGATGAGCTGTACCCAGCCGCGCCGGTCGTCGACCTTGTGATTGCACAGGATCCAGACGTAGGTCGAGATCCCGGTGTTGTAGAATATGTCGGTCGTCAGCGCGACGATGGCTTCGACGAGGTCGTTTTCCAGCACGTAGCGCCGGATCTCCGATTCGCCCGAACCCGCGCCGCCGGTAAAGAGCGGCGAGCCGTTGAGCACGATGCCAATGCGACTGCCACCGTGCTCGGCCGGACGCATCTTCGAGATCAGGTGCAGCAGGAACAGCAGCGAGCCGTCGGACACGCGCGGCAGACCCGGGCCGAAGCGGCCGGCGAAGCCCTTGTCCTCGGCCTCGCGGCGGACTTCCTTCTCGACCTTCTTCCATTCCACGCCGAACGGGGGGTTCGACAGCATGTAGTCGAAATGGCGACCGGGCAGGCCGTCGTCCGAGAGCGTGTTGCCGAGGACGATGTTGCGAACGTCCTGGCCCTTGATCAGCATGTCGGCCTTGCAGATCGCGTAGGACTCGGGGTTGAGCTCCTGGCCGAACATCGTCATACGCGCGCCCGGGTTGATTTCCGTCAGGTGCTCGCCGGCGACCGACAGCATGCCGCCCGTGCCCGCCGTCGGGTCGTAAATCGTGCGCACGGCGCGCGACTTCGTCAGCGCCTCGTCGTCCTCGATGAACAGCAGGCTCACCATCAGCCGGATCACCTCGCGAGGCGTGAAGTGCTCCCCCGCGGTCTCGTTCGATATCTCGGCGAAGCGGCGGATCAGCTCCTCGAAGACCAACCCCATCTGCACGTTGTCGACGCGGTCGGGATGCAGGTCGATGCCGGCGAACTTCTCCGTGACGAGATACAGCAACCCGACCTTGTGCAACCGCTCGACCGTGTTCGCGAAGTCGAAGTGCTCGAAAATGTCGCGCACGTCCGCCGCGAAGCCCTGGATGTAGCTGTGTAGGTTCGCGCGCAGGTTGTCCTGATCGCCGATCAGTTTCGGCAGGTCGAGCGGGCTGACGTTGTAGAAGGGCACGCCGGTGACCTTCAGAACGAAGGGCTCGAACGGCAGGCCCGCGTCGACCTTAGCCCGTTGCTCGGCGAGCGCCGCCTTCTTGGTCGGCGCAAGCACGCAGTCGACGCGACGCAGGATGGTGAACGGCAAGATTACCCGTCCGTACTCGGACTGCCTGAAGTCGCCGCGAAGCAGATCAGCGACCGACCAGACGAGTGCGGAGAGGGCTTGTTGATTCATAAATAGTGTTCAAACTCCTTCGAACTCGCGATTATCGCCCAGGGACGGCGACGAAGGGCGGTCATACGTCGTGCGGAGCGTGCTTCAGCGCCTGTCGTGTCGGCCGAGGGCGTAGCGGGGACGGGAACCTCCCTTTATCAGTGGACGAAAATGACATTCGACGAATTTATTGATAGTAATCGGGGCGCGCTCGTAGGCTACTACCTGTTATCAAAGGGCGCGGGGAACGTTGAGTCCCTCGAAGTGCCCGTTCCCGCGTCGTCGCTGAGCGATGAGGCCCTTGAGGAGTTCAAGTACTCGATCAACGAGTGCATGCCCCTTTCCACGATGATTACCGATCTCTGGGATTGGAATATTCACTTCGAAAACGAGGAGTACCTCGGTGACGACTGGTATTTCGATGCCATTTTCGGGGCGCCTTCGTCGCTTCAGGACTGCGCGGGGCAACTGGCGGAGTTCTTCATCGACGAGTGCGGCGCCCTCGACGTCGATTACGATCACGACCTCGATGACCCGGTTTTTGTATCGCTAGTCCAGGAGCATGCTGAGCGATTCATCGAAGGGTGGCGCAAGAATCTTTATGCGCGGGTCCAAAAGAATAGCCGGAGCCGTCAAGCCCTGGAATAGCAAGACATGGCTAGCGGCAACGGCTGGCCAGCGGCGAAGGAATAACGGAATTCGGCCTCCTTCATCGACGGTCGCTGCCGCCGGCCGATTTACAGGGCGATTAGCTCGGCGTTTTTCGTTTCCTGTGCCGAGTCATCCAGTTCCGCGAACGCTACTTCATCCCGACGGGCGCGCGGGCGGTTCAGGTGTTCGAGCGCATCACGGCGGGCGGTCCGGTCGTCGAGCTCACCGACCCGAATGGCAGCAACCGCGCGCAGGCGGCAGGCGGTGAGGGCGCTGCGTTCTCGCAGGCCGTCGGCCGCGCGCCCGAAGCGAATTGGATGTCAGTCAGCCGGATCAGTGAACAGGCCGATCAACTTCTGGAACCATGTGCGACGACGATTCCGCTCGTGGTTCTCGATCGCGAGGGCGACGCTCCGGGGGTAACTGTACCGGCCAATGACAGGGTTTCCTCTGTCTTCAGCAAGGACGGGCGTATGCCTCTCGTCCGCGAGGGATGGCCGAATGACGCTACGGTCGTCCGTACCATATGGCATGCACTGCTCCATTTGGGGTTGCGGCGGTTTCTGACGCGCGAACAGTACGTGCGACAGATGAATCAGTTGTTCCTCAAGGATGCTTGGATCCGCCAGCACGCGCAAGCGTGGGTCGCGGGGCGTTGAAGGGCGGGCGTTGCGCGATGCCGGCCAGGCTCCGGGCTACATTCGTGCTTGTCGATGAGGCGCTGGCCGAGCTCGCCGAGATATTGCAGATCGAGCCGAGCGGGTACCGCGAGAACGATCTGGTGTCGGTCGCGCGTCGCGTGCTGCGCGAGCTCGTTGCGAAACTAGCGGATCTCTAAGGGGCGACTGAAGTCACCGGGCCGTACTGCGGGGGCGATGGGTCTAACGCACATCCTCGAGGCGCGGCAGCGCAAGGACGGGATGTCCGAAGCGAGTGCGTCGCGATTCCTCTATGACATCGTGGCGAGGGTCGCGGAAGGCCCTGAATTAAGCCCGCGCGAGGTGGATCGCTCGACTCGCGTCGGCATTGAGCGCGGCGATGCTGTTGTATGGCTCGCGCAGCAGGCCGGCAATAACGCATAGGTCGTTACCGGAAATGAAAGAAACCCCGATGGTCGGGCGGCAGGGAGAGCTACCGCGTCGCCTACACAATCCGCCGCTTCGCTCACCCGCGACGGATTGGGTGCGGGGTTCGATTCCAAGATACTCGACGAGGACGGCGACGGCAACTCGACGATGTTCTCGCGCCCGTTCGCCCTTTCCGATTACTTCAGCAGCCAGAGCGCCCAGCGCCGACCGCTTCGACACGGCAAAGACCTTCAACTGGTGGCAGCGCACGGTCGGCTCGGGCTACGGCAAGGCGCGCGCCGATCGGGACTTCGGGCGCGTCTACGACAAGGCGCACGAGTTCCGCCACGTCAGGAGCCGCACCGCGCAAAGTGGTCGATCGGCGCCTGACATCCTGCCGCAGCTTGAAAGGATCAAGGAAGTCGTCAACGTCCGGAACGGAATCGAGCGACAAAAAAAAAACCGGCCGAGGCCGGTTTTTTGCAGGATTCCGTTAGGTCGAAACCGGAACCGTGTTTCCGTACGATTTCCGTATAACGGTTCCAGACCTAACGTAAGTCCTTGAATATCTGGCGCGCCCGAGACGATTCGAACGTCCGACCCCTGCCTTCGGAGGGCAGTACTCTATCCAGCTGAGCTACGGGCGCATGGCGAGATTGACCGGGACCAGCCCGCAATCGAGCGCGCAAGTCTATACCGGTTCGTGTGCGAAGTCCATGCGTCGGGGCCGCTGCTAAAGCGGAAACAGCGTGTCGATCAGCCGCGATTGGATGAAACGCGATCAGCCTTGCGGCGGGATGCGCAGTACCTGGCCGGGGTAGATCTTGTCCGGGTGCGTGAGCATCGGCTTGTTCGCTTCGAAGATCGCGTTGTACTTGTTCGCGTCGCCGTAGTACTTCTTAGCGATCGCCGACAGCGTGTCGCCGCTCGCGACGGTATGAAACCGGCCTTCGGGTTCGGAGCTCGTCACGGTCATCCGGTCATCAACCCGCTCGACGCCGCGCACGTTACCGGCGGCGAGCAGGATTTTTTCCTTCGTTGCCTGGTCGGGGGCGGTTCCCGAGACGGTGACGACCGACGATGCGCCGTCGAAGCTCACAGCGAGGTCCGTCGGGGCCAAGCCGAGGCTCGTGATGTATTTCTTGATCGCATCGGACGCTTTCGCGTTCGCATCGCCAGTGCCGCCTGCGGCGCCGGCCGTCGCCGAGGACGGTTCGGCCGCCTTCGCGTCGCCGCCGCCGAACAGCTTTTCCCCCGCATCCTTCACGAACGAAAAGATACCCATGCCTTCCTCCTGTCGCCTGAATGGATTTGAGTCCCATTGAGCATAGTTCAGCCGCTTCGCGGTGCCGTCGCACACGGATAACTGTTACAACGCCGGCCGCCCACCGGCGACGGGCGACGGCAAATGGGAGAGCGTCCGCCGAGGGTATACTCGCGGCTCAACCCCTTAACAACAAAGGACATGGCAATGTCGAAACACCTCGTCAGCGCGGGCCGGCGGCCGCGAATCCTGCCCCTCGTCGCGGTCCTCGCGGTCGCGTCGATCGCGGGCTGCGGCAAGAAGGAGGCTGTCGATCCGGAGACGACCGCGACGCTGATCCAACCCGTCGCCCGGCTCCAACTGAAGGTCGCGACGGTAGCGCCGGGCAGCCGCACGGGCGAGCAGATCTATACGAGCGTGTGCGCGAGCTGCCACGGCGCCGGCGTGCTGGGCGCGCCGAAAACCGGCGACAACGAAGCCTGGGCGCCGCGCATCGCTCAAGGCTTCGAGACGCTCGCGAGCAATGCGATCAACGGCATCCGCGGGATGCCGCCGCGGGGCGGCGCCGCGGATCTGACCGATACCGAAGTGCGGCGTGCGGTCGCGTATCTCGCGAACACCGCCGGCGCGAACTTCACCGAACCCCCGGTCCAGCAGTAAATCACGGCGGCAGCGATGAGGCGGCGGGGGACATTCCCCCACCCGGCCCCATGCCACCGCCGGAGTCCATCCCACCGCCGGGGCTCGCGCCGCGCGGCCCCATTCGGTCTGCGGGCCCGAGACGCTCGCGATCACCGGGATCCGTCGGGATGTCAGGCCACATCATCCCGGGGCCGCGGCGCATTGGCGGCTGATCGGGCAGCGTGACGCCGCGCTCCTTCGCGCGCGCCTGCATCCGCTCGTGGTGCTCGGCGCGGATCTGTTCCCGCTCCTCGGGCGTCTTCGCGGCGCGCATGCGATCGCGATGCTCGGTGCGCTCCTGCGCCGTCATCAACTCCGAGCCGTAGATCGGGGCATTGTCGTCGATCGGGGGCAAACTGCCCGCTGGCTGGGCGAACGCGCCGCTGGACAGCAGCGCCACCGCGAGCGCGGCGATCAGCGTTGTACGTTTCATCGGAACCTCCATCGTCGATTGCTCGAAGCGACTTCCTGTCGCAGCCGGTCGCGCCCATCCCGGCGCCGGCTGCCATCCGCTTTCAATATAGGTCGTCCGGGTGCAGCGACGTGATCCGCGTCGCGATGCTGCTCGAGATACCGCACCGTTTTCGACGGCCTGCGGAGGTGGACGGAATCTCGCCCACGAGCGGGGGGCGCGGCTGTCGCAGTGTAGGTAAAGGGCGGCTCGCAGCGCGTGCATGAGCGACGCCCCGGAAAAAAGGGCGACGCACCCGGCCTCGGGGAACCCGCGTTCAGCGCCCTTCGAGCATCGCCATCAGGTTCGCGATCCGCGCGCGGCCTTCCTCCTTCGACACCGGCGCGTTCGACTTGCGGTCGTTGAGTTTCACGTCGCCGCCCATCTCCTCGATGAAGCGTGACGGCTCGCAGGTGCGCGTTTCCTTGCCCGCTTTGCGCCGCTCGCACCACGTGACGTTGAGGCTGCGCTGCGCGCGCGTGATGCCGACGTACATCAGTCGGCGCTCTTCCTCGACCTTGTCCTCGTCGATCGACGACTGGTGCGGCAACAGCCCTTCCTCGACGCCGATCAGGAACACGTGCTTGAATTCGAGGCCCTTCGATGCGTGCAAGGTCGCCAACTGCACGCCGTCGAACTCGGCGTCTTCCTTGTCGAGCATCGAGATCAGCGCGATCGTCTGCGTCAGCTCGACGAGATTCTTGCCGTCTTCCTCGCCCTTCCTGCCGAGCCAGCCGACGAAGTCGCGCACGTTGCTCCACTTCGACTCCGCTTCGCGCGTGTCGAGATGCTCGAACAGCCACGCCTCGTAGCGGATCGCCGCGAGGAGATCTTCGAGCACGCGTACGGCCGGTTCGCGGTGCGCGCGGTACTGGATGCGGTTGATGAAATTCGCGAACTCCTGCACCTGTTCGAGTTGGCGTGCGTTCAGCGCATGCGCCCCGCCTTCCTCGAAGCACGCCGCGAACAGGCTGACGTGGCGGCGCCCGGCGTAATTGCCGAGCGCCTCGATCGTACCGGCGCCGACGCCGCGGCGGGGCGTCGTGATCGCGCGGATGAACGCGAGGTCATCGTCCTCGTTCATCAACAGCCGCAGGTACGCGATCAGGTCGCGGATCTCGGCCTTGTCGAAAAACGACTGCCCGCCCGAGATCACGTACGGGATCTTCTGGTTCCGGAGCTGCTGTTCGATCACGCGCGCCTGATGGTTGCCGCGGTACAGGATGGCGTAGTCGGAGAACTTCGTGCGGTGCTCGAACTTGTGCGCGCTGATCTTCGACGCGACCCATTCGGCCTCGTGGTCGGCGTCGCGGCAGGCGGTCACCGCAATCTGCTCGCCGGCGCCATGCTCGGACCACAAGCGCTTTTCGAAGAGTTTCTCGTTGTTCGCGATCAGCGTGTTCGCGGCCGTGAGGATGCGCTTCGACGAGCGGTAGTTCTGCTCGAGCTTGATGACCTTCAGCTTCGGATAGTCCTGCTGCAAGAGCTTCAGGTTCTCGACGTCGGCGCCGCGCCACGCGTAGATCGCCTGGTCGTCGTCGCCGACCGCCGTGAAGGCGCCGCGCACGCCGGCCAACTGGCGCAGCAGCCGGTACTGGGCGCGGTTCGTGTCCTGGTATTCGTCGACGAGGAGGTAACGCAGCTTGTTCTGCCAGCGCTCGCGGACATCGGGATTCTGTTCGAAGAGCCGCACCGGCAGCGAGATCAGGTCGTCGAAATCGACCCCCTGGTACGCGCGCAGCGTGCGTTCGTACTCCGCGTACAGCAGCGCCGCGGCCGACGCGAGTTCGTCGTCGGCGAGCTGCGCCGCTTCCTCCGGCGTCACCATCGCGTTCTTCCAGCCCGAGATCTGCCATTGCATAGCCTTCGCGCGCGCCTTGTCGGATTCGCGCGAAAGTTCAGCAACGATCTGCACCGTGTCGGACGCGTCGAGGATCGAAAACTGGGGCTTCAGCCCGCAGTGCTTCGCCTCCTGGCGGATGATCTTCACGCCGAGCGCGTGGAAGGTGCAGACGGTCAGCCCGCCCGGGGCGCGGCCGCCCATCAGCCCGGCGACGCGCTCCTGCATCTCCTTCGCGGCCTTGTTCGTGAACGTGATCGCGGCGATGTTCGCCGGGTTCAGCCCGCACTCGTTGATGAGGTGGGCGATCTTGTGGGTGATGACCCGCGTCTTGCCGCTGCCGGCGCCGGCCAGGACGAGGCTCGGGCCGTCGAGATAGCGGATCGCGTCGCGCTGGGGGGCATTCAGGAGGGCGGACATGGCGGGGAGGCGGACACAAAAAAGGGCGCCGCCGGCGAAGGCGGCGCCGGCGGATTTTACCGTAACGCCCGCGACGCACCGCCGGCGTTACAACCCGCGACGGGCGCGTGCGGCTATCGGCGCCGAGCGCGCTGAAGTCCTTCTTCGCGAGTGCGCCGCCGGCGACGAGCGGGTCTGCGCGGATCGTGCGCTCCTCCTCGGCGACCATCAGATAGAGCCCACGCGGCGCCGCGGCGGGCGCGTAACCATCGGCACGGGCAGCTGCGCGCCGGCACACGTCGCACCGGCACTATCCCGGGCGAAG
The DNA here is from genome assembly GCF_036675785.1 of Aromatoleum sp. Lineage (NCBI taxonomy): Bacteria > Pseudomonadati > Pseudomonadota > Betaproteobacteria > Rhodocyclales > Rhodocyclaceae > Aromatoleum > Aromatoleum sp. The sequence continues at coordinate 52,708 of NZ_JAKFEF010000024.1, read as the reverse complement.
CGGATCACATAGAGTGTTCCCTGTAGCTGCCGCCCGCACAGCGCTGCACGGGCGGCAGCAGATTTCGGGGAGAACGCGATGAATGCCAGAGCAGCACGCAACGGCCAGCTCGACGAAACGGACCTGCTCGCGATGCCGGCCGACGAATACATGAACGCCGAGCAGCTCGCGTTCTTCCGCGAGCGCCTGCTCGCGCTGCAGGCCGAACTGCGCCGGAACAGCGACGAGACGCGGTCGCACCTGCGCGAGACGGTCGCGACGCCGGACGAGGCGGACCGCGCGACGCAGGAAGAAGAACAGGTGCTCGAACAGCGCATCCGCGACCGCGAGCTCAAACTGCTGCATAAGGTCGAAGCGGCGCTGCGGCGCATCGAAGACGGTACGTATGGCTACTGCGAGGCGACCGGCGAGCCGATCGGCGTCGGCCGGCTGCTCGCCCGCCCGACCGCGACCCTGAGCCTCGAGGAACAGGAGCGCCACGAGCGCGAGGAACGCTTCTATCGCTGATTCTTCCCGCTGCTCAGCCTTTCTCGGCGACGTCTCCGTCGATCAGCGCCGCGACGAGCCGGGCGACGACCGGCGCCACCGCTTCGCGATCGACGCTCGGGTTGCGCAGGCTTCGCACCATCAGGCCGTCGAACAGCGCCATCAGGACTTCGACGCGCGCGCGCACTTCCTCCGGCTCGCGGCGCAGGTTCTTCTGTGCGAGCGCCGCGCCCAACAGGCTCTCGAGCTTTTCGCGCCCCTGGCCGTCGGCATCGCGCACGACGGCGGCGAGCTTCGGATTGCGCCCCGCCTCGGCGAGGATCTCCATATGCAACGCCGCATCCGAGCCGGAGAGCTGACTCTCGACGCCGCAGGCGACCTGGTCGATCATCGCCTGAACGACGTCGTCCGCCCGGCGCATCGCGTCCACCTTCGCGAGCAACTCGACCTGCTCGCGCTCGACGATCATGCTGATCACATCTTCCTTGTTCTGGAAGAGGTTGTAGATGTGACCCGGGCTCATCCCTGCCGTCTTGGCGATCTGCGCCATGCTCGCACCGTGGAAGCCGCTCTTGTGGAAGCATTCGGCCGCAGCGTCGAGCACCTGCTGGCGTCGGGCTTCGAGACGCTCGGAGTCGGCGAGGCTCATCGTGCTTCCCGCCCCAGCGCGCCGACCACCGTCGCCTGCTCGGGCGTTCCCGCGTCAAGCCCGCCGCCGAGCGCGCGGTACAAGGTCACCAGGTTCAGCTGCTGCTCGAGTTCCGCGGCGATGCGCCCTTGTCGCGCGGCATAAAGGGCGCGCTGGGCGTCGAGCACGCCGAGGTAGTCGTCGACGCCGCTTTCGTAGCGTGCCTCGGACAGGCGGTGCACCTGCTCCGAGGCGCCGACGAGGTCGGTCTGCGCCTGCAACTGATCGGCAAGCGTCGTGCGGAAGCCGAGCGCGTCGGAGACTTCGCGGAACGCGACCTGGATCGCCTGTTCGTACTCGGCGACGCCGATGTCTCGTTCCGCTTCAGCGACCTGCAATCCGGAGCGGTTGCGGCCGTGGTCGAAGATCGGCAGCGAGATCTGCGGAATGAACGCCCAAGTGCCGGAGCCCCCGCTGAACAGTTCGGACAGCGATGCGCTCGCGGTGCCGGCCGACGCGGTCAGCGAGATGCGCGGGTAGAACGCGGCCCGCGCGGCGCCGATGTTCGCGTTCGCCGCCTGCAGCTGCCGCTCGGCCTGGACGACGTCGGGGCGACGCAGCAGGACGTCGGAGGGCAGGCCGGCGGGTAGTTCGGCCAGCGTCGGCGCGACGAGGACGTCGCCCGGCTGCCACGCCTCGCGCATCGGGATGCCGGCGAGCAGCGCCAGCGCGTTGCGGTCGGCGGTGACGAAACCGGTGAAGCGCGCGACGTCGGCGCGCGCCGCGTCAACCGTCGTCTGCGCCTGCCGCAGGTCGAGGTCCGACGACACGCCGAGCTCGAACCGGCGCCGGATCAGCTCATACGAGGAGCGCTGGCTCACGAGCGTCGCCTGCGCGAGTTCGAGCCGTCGCTGGTCGGCCGCGAGCTGCAGGTAGGCGCGCGCGACTTCGGCGACGAGGCCGATCTGCGTCGCGCGCCGCGCGTCTTCGGACGCGAGGTATTCCTGCAGCGCCGCGTCGCGCAGGCTGCGGACCCGTCCGAAGAGGTCGAGCTCGTACGCGCTGACGCCAAGCGCGACGCTGTATTGCCGGCTGACGCCGGCGCGGTCGTTGACCGACAGGGTCTCCGGAATGTGCTGGGCCGTCCCGCTCGCGCCGGCCGAGATCGTCGGCAGCACGTCGGCCTCGCGGATGCCGTAGAGGCCGCGGGCGCGCTCGATGTTGAGCACGGCGATGCGCAGATCGCGGTTGTTGCCGAGGGCCGCGTCGATGACTTCACGCAGTTGGGGATCGGTGAAGAACCCGCGCCAGCCGATCTCGCGGGCCGGTCGCGCGGTGGTCGCGGCGGCGTCGGCGGCAAAACGGTCCGGCACCGGAAGGGCCGGGCGCTGGTAGTCGGGGGCCATGCTCGCGCACGCGGAGAGCACCGCGACGCTCAGCGCCGCGAGCAGCAGGTTCGCACGACGGCTGGTCGGCTTACACATTCGGGTTCCCCTCGGGAATCGTGTTCGACGTCGCGACCGGCGCGGCGGGAGCTTCCGGCCTGCGCCCCGGGAATACCCGGCGCACGACGACGAAGAACAGCGGGATGAAGAAAATGCCGAGCACGGTCGCGCTGACGACACCGCCGAAGACGCCGGTGCCGATCGCGTTCTGGCTTCCCGAGCCGGCGCCCGACGCGAGCACGAGCGGCAGCACGCCGAGGCCGAACGCGAGCGACGTCATCAGGATCGGCCGCAGCCGCAGCCGCACCGCCTCGAGCGTCGCGTCGACGAGCCCCTTGCCGTACTGCTCCATCTGATCCCTCGCGAACTCGACGATCAGGATCGCGTTCTTCGCCGACAGGCCGATCGTCGTCAGCAGGCCGACCTGGAAATACACGTCGTTCGACAGGCCGCGCGCGCTCGCGAACAGCAGCGCACCGAGCACGCCGAGCGGCACGACGAGCATCACCGAGAACGGGATCGACCAGCTCTCGTAGAGCGCCGCGAGACACAGGAACACGACGAGCATCGACAGCGCGTACAGCGCCGGCGCCTGCGAGCCGGACAGCCGCTCCTGGTACGACAGCCCGGTCCACGCGACGCGCACGCCCGGCGGCAGCTCTTCGGCGATGCGCTCGATCACCGCCATCGCGTCGCCGGTACTGTGGCCGGGCGCGGGCTGACCCAGGATCTGCACCGCCGGCACGCCGTTGTAGCGCTCGAGCCGCGGCGAGCCGTTCTCCCAATGCACGCTCGCGAACGCCGAGAACGGCACCATCTCGCCCTGGCCGTTCCTCACGCGCCAGTCCTTGAGGTCGTCCGGCATCATGCGGAAGCGCGCATCGGCTTGCATGTACACCTTCTTCACGCGGCCGCGGTCGATGAAGTCGTCGACGTAGGCGCCGCCCCACGCGCTCGCGAGCATCTCGTTGATCGACGCGACCGACACGCCGAGCGCGCCGGCCTTCGCCTGATCGACGTCGATGCGCAGTTGCGCGGTGTCGTCGAGCCCGTTGGGGCGCACCGCCATCAGCAGCGGGTCCTGCGCAGCCTTGCCGAGGAGCTGGTTGCGCGCCTCGACGAGCCGTTCGTGGCCGATGCCGGCAGCGTCCTGCAGGTAGAAGTCGAAGCCGGTCGCGTTGCCGAGCTCGACCACCGCGGGCGGCGCGAACGCGAACGCCATCGCATCGCGGAACTGCGAGAACGCGCCCATCGCGCGGCCCGCGACCGCCTTCACCGACGCGTCGTCGCCTTCGCGTTCGCTCCAGTCCTTCATGCGCACGAAGCCGATCGCCATGTTCTCGCCGCGCCCGGCGAAGCTGAAGCCGGCGACGGTGAAAAGCGACTCGACGTGCTCCTTCTCGTTCTCGAGGAAGTGCGCCTCGACGCGCTCGAGCACTTTCAGCGTGCGCTCCTGTGTCGCGCCCGCCGGCAGCTGCACCTGCGTGAACAGGATCCCCTGGTCCTCGTCGGGCAGGAAGGACTGCGGCATGCGCAGGAACAGCACGCCGAGGCCGACGACGATCAGCAGGTAGATCACGAGGTAGCGGCCGCGCCGCTCGAGCATGCGGCCGACGACGCCCTGGTAGCGGGTCGTCGTGCGGTCGAAGTTGTGGTTGAACCAGTTGAAGAAGCGGCCTTCGTTGAGGTGATGCCCCTTCTGCACCGGCTTGAGGATCGTCGCCGTCAGCGCGGGCGTCAGGATCAACGCGACGAGCACGGACAGCGCCATCGCCGAGACGATCGTGATCGAGAACTGGCGGTAGATCACGCCGGTCGAGCCGCCGAAGAACGCCATCGGCACGAGCACCGCCGACAGCACGAGGCCGATGCCGACGAGCGCGCCGGTGATCTGGTCCATCGACTTGCGCGTCGCCTCCTTCGGCGACAACCCTTCCTCGGTCATCACGCGCTCGACGTTCTCGACGACGACGATCGCGTCATCGACGAGCAGGCCGATCGCGAGCACGAGACCGAACATTGTCAGCGTGTTGATCGTGAAGCCGAATGCGGCCATCACCGCGAAAGTGCCGAGCAGCACGACCGGTACCGCGATCGTCGGGATCAGCGTCGCGCGGAAGTTCTGCAGGAACAGATACATCACGATGAACACGAGCACGACCGCCTCGATGAGCGTCTTGACGACCTCCTCGATCGACACGCGCACGAACGGCGTCGTGTCGTACGCGACGACCGGTTTCATGCCCGGCGGCATCGTCTCGGCGAGCCGGTCGAGCTCGGTGCGCACCCGGTCGGCTGTCGACAGCGCGTTCGCACCGGTCGCGAGCTTGACCGCGACGCCGGCCGCGGGCTTGCTGTTGTAACGGGCGTCGATGGCGTAGCTTTCGGCGCCGATCGCGACGCGCGCGACGTCGCGCAGATAGACCGACGCGCCCCCCGCGGTCGTGCGCAGCAGGATCGCCTCGAACTGCTCGGGCGTCTGCAGCCGCGTCTGCGCGGTGATCGTCGCGTTGATCTGCTGCCCGCGCTCGGCGGGCGCGGCGCCGAGCTGTCCGGCCGACACCTGCGCGTTCTGCGCGCGCACCGCCGCGGCGACGTCGGCCGGCGTCAGCTTGTACTGGTTCAGCTTGTTCGGGTCGAGCCAGATGCGCATCGCGTACTGCGCGCCGAAGAGCTGCACTTCGCCGACGCCCTCGACCCGGCTCAGCGGGTCGACGACGTTCGCCGCCGCGTAATCTGCGAGGTCGGCGCGGTCCATGCGGCCGTCCTCGGACACGAAGCCGATGACCATCAGGAAGTTCACGCGCGACTTCACGACCTGCACGCCCTGACGCTGCACTTCCTGCGGCAGCAGCGGCATCGCGGTCGACAGCTTGTTCTGCACCTGCACCTGCGCGATGTCGGGGTTCGTGCCCGCGGTGAAGGTCAGCGTGATCGCCGCGTTGCCCTGCGCATCGCTCGTCGACGACATGTAGGTCAGGCCGTCGAGCCCTTTCATCTTCTGCTCGATGACCTGGGTGACGGTGTCCTCGAGCGTCTTCGCGGACGCGCCGGGATAGACGGCGTTGATCGACACCTGCGGCGGCGCGATCGGCGGGTACTGCTCGACCGCGATCGTGCGGATCGACAGCACGCCCGCGAGCATCAGGATGAGCGCGATCACCCACGCGAAAATCGGGCGATCGATAAAGAAACGTGGCATCTGGAATCTCCTGCGCGCGACGGCTTACTTCGACGTGGCCGGCTGGCGGGCCGACGCGTCGGCGGGTGCGGGCGGGACCGTCGCGACCTTGGCGGCCGGCTCGGCGACCTCGGCGGTCATGCCGGGACGCAGCTTCTGCAGCCCGTCGAGGATCAGCCGGTCGCCGGCGGCCAGACCGTCGGTGACGAGCCACTGGTCGCCGACCGCGCGCTCGACCTTCAGCTGGCGCTGCTGGACCTTGCCGTCGTCGCCGAGCACGAGCGCGGTCGCATTGCCCTTCGGATCGCGCATCACGGCGGCCTGCGGGGCGAGGATCGCGTGCTCCGACACGCCTTCCTCGAGCACCGCATTGACATACATACCGGGCAGCAGCATGTGGTTCGGGTTCGGGAACACCGCGCGCAGCGTCACGTTGCCGGTGCCCGGATCGACCGTCGTCTCGGCGAACTGCAAGGTGCCCTCGAGCGGGTATTCCGTGCGGTCCTCGAGCGTGAGCTTGACGCGGGCCTTGTCGCCCTCGGCGCGCTTGAGTCGGCCGGCGGCAAAATCCCGCCGCAACGCGAGCAATTCCGTGCTCGCGCGCTGGATGTCGACGTAGATCGGATCGAGCTGCTGCACGGTAACCATCGCGGCCTGCTGGTTCGCCGTCACGAGCGCACCGGGCGTCACCGAGGAACGGCCGGCCTGGCCCGAGATCGGAGCGCTCACGCGCGTGTAATCGACGTTGATCTGCGCCGCCTTGACCGAGGCCTTTGCTGTCGCGATGTCGGCTTCGGCCTGCTTCAACGCCGCAGTCGCATCGTCGCGCGCCTGACGGCTCACCGCGTTGATCCCGACGAGCTCGTCGAAGCGCTGCGCCTTCAGCCGCACCGTCGCGACGTTCGCCTCCGCCTTCGCGAGCCCGGCCTTCGCGCTTTCGAGGTCGGCTTCATAGGTGGCGGAATCGATCCGGTACAGGGTCTGTCCGGCTTTGACGCGCGCGCCTTCTTCGAACAGGCGCTCCTTGACGATGCCACGGACCTGCGGCCGCACTTCGGCGACGACATAGGGCGCGGTGCGGCCCGCAAGCTCGGTGCTGAGCGTGACCGGCCGGGACGCGAGCGTCAGGACCGACACTTTCGGAGGCGGAGGCGCGGCAGGCCCGCCCTTTTCGGCGTCACTGCCGCAAGCGGCGAGAAAAAAGGATGCGCTGGCGACTATGGCTAGCGCGACGGGAATTCGGGAGAAGCGGGGTTTCATCAGGGCAGTCCTGGATGACTGAATGAACGTTCATTCTACGGGTCGGCGCGGTCCGGCGCAATGATCGGAGAGCCGCCGTCGGGCAGAAAACCCGGTCCGGGGCGACGCCACGAACGGGGGGCTCGGACCCGGGCGCGTCCCGGCCCGGTACCGCGGCACTTCCCGCTCCCGCCCGGCAACTCGTCGCGCGGGCGAAAAAAAGGGAGGCCGTCTGCTCGACGGTCTCCCCGGTCGGTTGATGCGCGGCCGCGCGCAGCCGTCCCCGGCCTTACACGACGCCCGCTCCGTGCGCCTGCTGGTCGGCCCAGTAGCTCGATCGCACCATCGGTCCGCAGGCCGCGTTCTTGAAGCCCATCGCGAGCGCCTCGGTCTCGAACCTCTTGAACGTGTCCGGATGCACGTAGCGCAGCACCGGCAGGTGGCCGGTCGAGGGCTGCAGGTACTGGCCGATCGTCAGCATCTCGACGTCGTGCGCGCGCAGGTCGCGCATCACGTCGAGGATCTCCTCGTCGGTCTCGCCGAGGCCGACCATCAGGCCGGACTTCGTCGGCACGTCGGGGTGACGCGCCTTGAATTCATTCAAGAGCCGCAGCGAGTAGACGTAGTCCGCACCGGGGCGCGCCTGCTTGTAGAGCCGCGGCACCGTCTCGAGGTTGTGGTTCATGACGTCCGGGGGCGCCTGGTCGAAGATTTCGAGCGCGACGTCGAGCCGCCCGCGAAAGTCCGGCACGAGCACTTCGATGCGCGTCTTCGGCGATGCCGCGCGCGTCTCGCGGATGCAGTCGACGAAATGCTGCGCGCCGCCGTCGCGCAGATCGTCGCGGTCGACGCTCGTGATCACGACGTAGTTCAGCCGCATCGCCGCGATCGTCGCCGCGAGCTCCTTCGGTTCGTTCGCGTCCAGCGGCTCGGGTCGGCCGTGGCCGACATCGCAGAACGGGCAGCGACGCGTGCAGATGTCGCCCATGATCATGAAGGTCGCGGTGCCCTTGCCGAAGCATTCGTGGATGTTCGGACAGGACGCCTCTTCGCAGACCGTGTGCAGCTTGTGCTCGCGCAGGCTCGACTTGATCTCGTTGAAGCGCTCGGCTTCCTGCCCCGCCCCGAGGCGGATGCGGATCCATTCGGGCTTCTTCAGGCGCTCGGCCGGGACGATCTTGATCGGGATGCGGGCGGTCTTGTCTGCGCCGCGCTGCTTGCGTGCGGTGTCTTCCATTCGGGGGTCTCTCGGGGTTTTTCTGTTGATCTGGTTGGCGTGGGGGTCAGGCTTGCCGGTCGGCCGGAGCGGCCGGCGGCAGCAGTCGTTCGAAGTGGCCGAGCAGGCGCTCACCGACGCGGTCCACGTCGTCGGTGACGTCGAAATCCTTCAGCCGGATCGTCTCCAGCCCCTCGTAGCCGCAGGGGTTGATCCACGAAAACGGCGCGAGATCGACGTCGACGTTCAGGGCCAGGCCGTGATAGCTGCGGCCGTTGCGCACGCGCAGTCCGAGCGCGGCGATCTTCGCGCCGTCGATATACACGCCGGGCGCGCCGTCCTTGCGCTGCGCGCGGAGCCCGTAGTCGGCGACGCAGTCGATGACCGTCTGCTCCATCAGCTGCACCAGCTCGCGCACCTTCAGGCGGCGCCGATGCAGGTCCACCAGCAGGTACGCGACGAGCTGGCCCGGGCCGTGGTAGGTGATCTGCCCGCCGCGGTCGATCTTGACGAGCGGGATGCCGGTCTCGCGCAGCAGATGTTCCGGCCGGCCTGCCTGACCCAGGGTATACACCGGCGGATGCTGCAGTAGCCACACTTCGTCCGGCGTCGCGGCGTCGCGCGCATCGGTGAAGGAGCGCATCGCGTGCCACGTCGGCTCGTACTCGACGAGGCCGAGGCGACGGACCGCCACCTCGTTCGCTGTAGCGACGGGCGACGCCGACCGGCGGCCGGTGAGCTCGACAGCGACGGTCATCTACAGCACCACCTTGACGAGCGGGTGCGAGCTCAGCTCGCGGTACAGCGCGTCGAGCTGCGCCTGTGACAGCGCGCGGATCGTGCAGGTCAGCGCGAGGTAATTGCCCTTGCTCGACGGGCGCATCTCGACCGACCCCGGGTCGAAGTCCGGCGCGTGCCGCGCGACGACGGCGACGACGGCCTGCGCGAATTCGTCGACGCGCGCGCCCATGATCTTGATCGGGAAATCGCACGGAAATTCGAGCAGGGTCTCGCGGCTCATGTCAGCCACCTCGCATCACCGTTGTCTTGAATTCCTGATACCACGTGTACATCTGCCGACTGACGGGTCCGGGCCGCCCGTTGCCGACCGCGCGGTCGTCGAGCGTCGTGATCGCGAGGACTTCCTTCGTCGACGACGTCATCCAGATTTCCTCCGCGGCGCGCACCTCGTCTTCGAGGATCTCGCGGACTTCGTGCGGCAAACCGTGGCGCGCCGCGAGTTCGAGCACGACGTCGTAGGTCACGCCGGGCAGCATCAAGTGGCTCTTCGGCGGCGCGATCATCACGCCGTCCTGGACGATGACGATGTTCGATGCCGACCCTTCGGTCAGAAAGCCATCGCGGAACAGCACCGTCTCCGCGCAGCCATGGTCGACCGCCAGTTGGCGCAGCAGGCAGTTCGCGAGCAGCGCCGTGCTCTTGAGGTCGCAGCGCAGCCAGCGGAAGTCGGCCGCGCTGACGGCGCTGACCCCGTTTTCCAACTGGACCGCCGGCACGGTCACGAGTTCGTCGCTCATCAGGAAAACGGTCGCGCGCGTCAGCATCGGGAACGCGTGATTGCGCCGCTCGCCGCAGCCGCGCGACACCTGCAGGTACACCGACTGGTCGTCCCACGGGTTGCGGGCGACGATCTCGCCGACCATTGCCGCCCATTCGGACGGCGCGTGGGGATTCGGCAGCCGGATCGCTTCGAGCGTGTTCGCGAGCCGCTGCAGGTGCTGCTCAAGCCGGAACGGCCGGCGCGAGTAGACCGGGATCACTTCGTAGGCGCCGTCGCCGAACAGGAAGCCTCGGTCGAGCGGCGAGATCCGCGCGTCCGCGAGCGGTCCGAATTCCCCGTTCAGAAAACAGACGCTCATGCCCGCCGATGCCTCAAAGGCTCTTGATCCACAGCCGGATCGTGTCCCACAGCCGCCCGAAGAAGCCGGCGACCGGGACGTCCTGCAGCGCGACGACCGGGTACTCGCCGAGCGACTTGCCGTCGAGCGCGAGTTGCATCGTGCCGAGCCGCTGCCCTTTCTGGATCGGCGCGACGACCGGCTGCTGGCTGACGAGCGAGATCCGGATCTTGTCGGACTGGCCTTTCGGCAGGGACATCACGAAGTCCTCGAGGAAGCCGACCGCGATGTCGTCCTCCTTGCCCTTCCACACCTGGAAGCGGGACAACTCCTGCGCGCTCGAATAGAGCTTCACGGTATCGTAGAACTGGAAACCGTAGTTCAGCAGCTTCAGCGATTCCTGCGCGCGGATCGTGTCCGAGTCGGTGCCGAGGACGACCGAGATCAGGCGCCGGGGGCCGCGCTGGGCCGACGAGATCAGGCAATAGCCCGCGGTGCTGGTGTGGCCGGTCTTCATGCCGTCGACCGTGGTGTCGAGCCACAGCAGCCGGTTGCGGTTCGGCTGCGTGATCTTGTTGTAGGTGTATTCCTTCTGCGAGTAGTACGTGTAGTACTCCGGGAAGTCGCGCACGAGCGCCGCGGCGAGCAGCGACAGGTCGCGCGCAGTAGTGTAGTGCTGCTCGTGCGGCAGACCGGTCGAATTGACGAAATTCGTGTTCGTCATGCCGAGCCGCTTCGCCTCGGCGTTCATCATGTGCGCGAACGACTCCTCGCTGCCCGCGATCAGTTCCGCGAGCGCGACGCACGCGTCGTTGCCCGACTGGATGATCACGCCGGGAATCAGTTCGCCGACGCTCACCGGGCGGTTCGGCTCGATGAACATCCGCGAGCCTTCCATCCGCCATGCCCGTTCGGAAACCGGCACGATCTGCTCGAGCGTGACCGTGCCGCTCTTCAGTGCCGCGAAGCTCAGGTAGGCCGTCATCAGCTTCGTCAGCGACGCCGGTTCGATGCGGGCGTCGGGCTCGCGCGCCGCGAGCAACTGCCCGGTCGCGTGGTCCATCAGCAGCCAGGCCTTGGCGGCAAGCGCCGGGGGCGGGACGTTTTGCGCGGAAGCGGAAAAGGAGAGAAGGGCGAACAGCAGGGCGATGAAGAAACGCATGAGAACCTGGACGGGAATCGCGGAGCGAGGAGGAAGGGCGAAGGGAAGAATTATAGAGGCTCGAAGCGGGAAAACCGGCCCGCAGCGGATCCCGTTCGGGTGAGGCTGTTTCAACGTGTAACGACGAACGGACGGATCTTGAGCGCTTCCGCGATCTTCCCGGCTTCGGCGCGCGCCTCGTCGGCCGACGCGAAAGGCCCGAGATGGAGCCGGTAGCGCCCGCCGTCGTCATGCACGGCGAGCCGGTCGGCGAAGGACTCGAACTCGTCGCGCACGAGCCCGAGAAACCCCTCGGCGTTCGCGATCGACGAGAAGGTGCCGAGCTGGAGGAAGACTTTCGGGTGCGCGCGGAAGTCCGTTCCGCCGGCGCGAAACACGGAGGACGTCGCCGCGCCCGCATCGGTGAGACGTTCGATCGCATCGGCCTCGCGCTCGCGATGCTCGTCGGGCGGCACCTCGTTGAGCACCTGTTTGCGCCCCGGGAGCGGCGGAACCGGAGTCGCGGTCGCGACGACTTCGACGCCGCCGGGCACGATCGTCTCGACCTCGACGAGCGCGCTGCCGGCATTCACGTAGCCGAGCCGGTGCGCCGCGGTATATGACAAATCAATGATGCGGTTCTTGTGGAACGGGCCGCGGTCGTTGACCCGGACGACCACCGAGCGGCCGTTCGCGGGATTGGTCACGCGCGCGTAGCTCGGGATCGGCAGCGTCGGGTGCGCGGCGGTCATCCCGTACATGTCGTAGGGTTCGCCGCTCGACGTCGGCTTGCCGTGGAAACGGCGTCCGTACCAGCTCGCCCGGCCGCGTTCGCGGGAAGCGGTGACCGACGTCGCCGGGACGTAGTCCTCGCCGAACACGTTGTAGGGCCGGTTCGCGAAACGATGCAGCGGTTCGACCCGCGGGACCGCGTCGGGTACGTCGTCGAGGTTCGCCGGCACGTCGTCGCCGGGACCGTCGTCCTTGTAATACGCGCCCCCGCGCGTCGGACTCGACGGGGCCGCCGGGCGGGAAGCGGACGGCTGCGCGCCCGGCTGGCCGACATCGCGCGAGGGCACCGAGCCGCATGCGGCGAGCGCGAGCGCGACGACAGCGCCGATCAGCGCGGCGCTCGAGCGGGATCCGGACAGAGGCCCGGAAGCGGTATTTTCTCGCGGCATCGGCACTCCTTCAGCCTTGTCCGGTCGCGCGGCTGCGCTGGATGCTCATCAGGATACCGACGCCCAGGCACAGCGTGACGAGCGCGGTTCCCCCGTAGCTGATGAACGGTAGCGGCACGCCCACGACCGGGAGGATGCCGCTGACCATTCCCATGTTCACGAAAGCGTACGTGAAGAAGATCATCGTGATCGACCCGGCGAGCAGGCGCGCGGCGAGCGACGGCGCCTGCAGTGCGATCGTGAAGCCGCGCAGCAGCAGCAGCAGGTAACTCGCGAGCAGCACGAGCGTGCCGACCAGACCGAACTCCTCGGCGAGCACCGAGAAGATGAAGTCCGTGTGGCGCTCGGGAATGAACGAAAGGTGCGTCTGTGTCCCCTCCATCCAGCCCTTGCCGAGCACGCCGCCGGAGCCGATCGCGATCGTCGACTGGATGATGTGGAAGCCCTTGCCGAGCGGGTCCTGCGTCGGATCGAGCAAAGTGCAGACCCGGTGCTTCTGGTATTCGCGCAGCACCTGCCAATCGACGTCGGGCTGGCAGAGCTGGTCGCCGAAGCCAACGATCGCGCCGACCCCGACGATACCGACGAGCGCGACCGGAACGATCAGCTTCCAAGACAGCCCGGCGAAAAAGATCACGTAGACACCCGCGGCGGTGACGAGCAGGCTCGTGCCGAGATCGGGCTGCACGAGGATCAGCCCGACCGGCACGACGAGGAGCACACCGGCGACGATGAAGTCGCGCAGCCCGATCTGCCCCTCGCGCTGCTGGAAATACCACGCGAGCATCAGCGGCATCGCGATCTTCATCAGTTCGGACGGCTGGATCCGCGTGATGCCGATGTCGAGCCAGCGCGTCGCGCCCTTCGACGTCTCGCCGAACAGGTCGACGGCGACGAGCAGCAGCACGCCCACCGCGTACAGCGGCAGGGCGAGCGCAAGCAGGCGTTGCGGCGAGAGGCGGGCGGCGAGCCACATCGCGGAGAGGGCGACGGCAGCGTTCGCGAGCAGCGACGGAATCCGCTCGGGCGACGCACTCTGCATCAGGACGAAGGCGTAGCCGAGGATGACCGCGAGCAGCGCGAAGAGCACCGGATCGATCGGCCGGAGCGCCGCGCGCAGCAGGTTCAGCGGATGGAAGCGTTGATCGGTCACCGCCCGATCTCCGTGTGCAGGAGGTCTGCGTCGGGCGCCGTGTCCTGTCCGTGTTCGACCGGCCCTTCCTGTCCGTCGTGGCCTTCGTGCGCGTCGTCGGCTTCGCCGTCGCGCGCATCGGCATCTTCGCGCGCCGGTTCGCTGTCACGGTTGCCGAGCAGGTGATAGTCGATGACGCGGCGCGCGATCGGCGCCGCGGACTGCGCCCCGAAACCGCCGTTCTCGACGAGCACGGCGAGCGCGATCGTCGGGTTCTCGGCCGGCGCGTACGCGATGAACCAGGAGTGGTCGCGCAGGCGTTCGGTGACGCGCCCGGCGACGTAGCGCGACCCTTTCAACGAATACACCTGCGCGGTGCCGGTCTTGCCGCCGGCGCTGTACGGGGCACCGGCGAACGCGCGGGCGCCGGTGCCGCCCTTGTTCACGTCCACCATCGCCTGCCGGACCGCGGCGAGATGTTCGGCCTTCAGCGGGAGCTGGCGCAGCGGTGCCGGTTCGACGACCCGTCGCCCGCCGGTCGCGGTATCGACGACGTCACGCACGACGTGCGGGCGGAAGACCTTTCCGCCGTTGACGACCGTCGCCAGCGCGTTGGCGAGTTGCAGCGGCGTGTAGGCGTTGTAGCCCTGGCCGATGCCGACCGAGATCGTTTCGCCGCCGTACCAGCGCTGCTGTTCGACCTTGCGGAAGCGCCCGCGCTTCCAGGCCGGCGACGGCAGCACGCCTTCCGCCTCGCCGGGGATGTCGATGCCGGTGCGCGAGCCGAAGCCGAGCGGCGCCATGAAATTCGCGATGCCTTCGATGCCGAGGTCGTTCGCGAGCTGGTAGTAGTAGGTGTTGCACGACACGACGATGGACTCGTGGAGATCGACCGTGCCGTGGCCGCCGATCTTGTCGTCCATGAAGCGGCGACCGGCGAACATGAAATAGCCGGGATCCGCGATCGTCTGTTTCGCGGTGCGCTTACCGGTCTCCAGCGCCGCGAGCGCCATGAACGGCTTGAACGTCGAGCCCGGCGGATAGGTGCTGTAGATCGCGCGATTGAGCAACGGATGATCCGGCGAGTCGTTGAGCGCGCTCCAGTCCGCGGTCGAGATCCCGTCGACGAACAGGTTCGGGTCGAACGTCGGCTTCGAGGCCAGCGCGAGAATGCCGCCGTTCCTCGGGTCGATCGCGACGAGCGCGCCGCGGCGATCGCCGAACGCCGCTTCGGCGACCTTCTGCAGCTCGATGTCCAGCGTCAGTTCGAGATCGCGTCCGGCGGTCGCGGGCGCGCGCGAGATCAGCCGCACCGCGCGTCCGCCGGCGTTGACCTCGACCTGCTCGACGCCGGTCACCCCGTGCAGGTCGGCTTCGTAGCTCAGCTCCAGCCCGCTCTTGCCAATGTGGTCGGAGCCGCGGTAATTCGCGGTTTCGCCGCGCTCCTCGATCCGTTCCTCGTCACGCGCGTTGATGCGGCCGATATAGCCGACGACGTGCGACGCGAGCTCGCCTTGCGGATAGTCGCGGAACAGCCGCGCACGCACTTCGACGCCCGGAAAGCGGTAGCGCCGCGCGACGAATCGGGCGACCTCCTCGTCGCTGAGGCGATTGCGGATCGGCACGCTCTCGAAGTTGCGGCTTTCTTCGAGAAGCTTGCGGAAGCGGCGCCGGTCGCGCGCGTCGATCGTGATGACTTCGCCCAGCGCATCGATCGCCGCATCGAGATCCGCGACGCGCGACGGCGTGATTTCGAGCGTGTACGCGGCGAAGTTGCGCGCGAGCACGACGCCGTTGCGGTCGAGGATCGCGCCGCGGTTCGGCACGATCGGCAACAGCCCGATCCGGTTGTCCTCGGCGCGCGTATGGAAATAGTCGTACTGCACGACCTGCAGGAAGTAGAACCGGGCCGCGAGCAGGCCGAAGCAGACGACGATGAAGATGCCCGCGACGAGCACCCGTCGGCGGAAGCGCGCGAGTTCCTCGTCCGGCGTGCGAAATTCCGTCATGCCTCAGATCGGCCGGTTGTCGTCCCGGTCCACCGGCTGGAACTGCGGCAAAAGCAACAGAAAATGCAGCGGAATCCACAGCGCGACGCCGGTGAAACTCGACAGGAAATACCACCAGCCGGGAAATTCGGCGCCGGCGACGAGGCGCACGAGCACCATGTTGATCTGCGCCAGCAACAGCAGCGGCAGCACATGCAGCGCCTGCTGCAGCGGCGAGAACCACAGCACGCGCCGCGACACCGACATCGCGAGGTAGGCGAGCACCACGTACGCGAGCGCGTGCTGCCCCATCGCCGCGCCCTGCCCGATATCGACGAGCAGGCCGAAGACGAACGCCGTCCCCATGCCGACCCGCATCGGCTCGCGGATGCACCAGAATGCGAGCACGAGCGGCACCCAGTCCGGTACCCCGGGCAGGCGCCCGGTCGGGATGTAGGTGAGGCCGAGCGCGACGAATAGGCTCAGGAACACGAAGCCGTTCTTCGCGGGCAGCAGGATGCGGCTCGATCGGTGCGTGGGCTGCAAGGTCTATCCCTGTCGTTTCGGTTGCGCCGCGGTCTCGGCGGGGCGTGGCGGCGGGGCTTCGGCGCGGCCGAGCACGAGCACCTGGGTGGTGCGCTCGACGCCCGCCACGGGTTCGCAGACGACGAGCGCGAAAGTGTCGGACTCGCGATCGACGCTGACGACTTCTGCGACCGGCAAGCCCGCGAGGAACATGCCGTCGAGCCCCGACGTGTCGAGGCGGTCGCCCGCCTTCACATCGACCCCGGACAGCGTGAAACGCAATTCGAGGCGTCCGTGGCCCGCGCCGAACAGGACCCCGCGCAGCCCGTTGCGCGCGACCTGCACCGGCACCGCCTGATCCTTGTCGGTGAGGAGCGTCACTTCGGCCTGCACCGGGTAGACCCGCGTGACCTGGCCGATCATCCCCTGTGCGTTGACGACCGCCATCCCGGCCTCGACCCCGTGCTGGCTGCCGCGGTCGAGAATCACCTTGCGCGAAAACGGATCGGGTGCATCGTACAGGATCTCGGCGGCGACGCTGTGCACGCCGACGGTCGGCGCCATCTGCAACAGCTCGCGCAACTGCGCGTTGTCGCGTTCGATTTGTTCGAAGCGCAGCAGGCGCTGCGCGGCTTCGAGCTGGCTGCGCCGCAGTTCGGCGTTGTCCTTCTGTACCTCGACGAGCGTCGCGAAATAGACGCCGGCGGCGCGCACGAAATCCACGGGGGCGGCGGCGGCCATCTGCAGCGGGTACGTCGCGACCGACAGTCCCTGCCGCATCACTTCGAGGTAGCGGAAGCGCAGGTCGGCGACGAGCATCGCCAGGCACACCGAGACGAGCACGAACAGCCGCAGCAGCGGCGTCGGTCCTTGCTTGAATATCGGCGGAGACTGGTGGCCGACCAGAGACATCGCGACGAGCAGCTAGCCGGGCAGCGGGGAAAGGTGCGCCCGGGTTTCGTCTTATTCCGACGCGAAGATGGACCCGAGCTTGTCCATCTTTTCGAGCGCCATGCCGCAGCCGCGCGCGACGCAGGTCAGCGGCTCGTCGGCGACAATGACCGGCAGGCCGGTCTCTTCCATCAGCAGCCGGTCAAGGTCGCGCAGCAGCGCGCCACCGCCGGTCAGCACCATGCCGCGGTCGGCGATGTCGGCGCCGAGTTCCGGCGGCGTCTGCTCGAGCGCGATCTTCACTGCCGAGACGATCTGGTTCAGCGGCTCGGTGAGCGCCTCAAGGATCTCGTTCGACGAGATCGTGAAGCTCCTCGGGATGCCTTCGGCGAGGTTGCGGCCCTTGACTTCCATCTCGCGGACCTCCGAGCCGGGAAACGCCGAGCCGATTTCCTTCTTGATGTTCTCGGCGGTCGTGTCGCCGATCAGCATGCCGTAGTTGCGGCGGATGTAATTGACGATCGAGTCGTCGAACTTGTCGCCGCCGACGCGCACCGACCCGGCATAGACCATGCCGCCGAGCGAGATCACGCCGACTTCGGTCGTGCCGCCGCCGATGTCGACGACCATCGAGCCGGTCGCGTCCGACACCGGCAGTCCGGCACCGATCGCCGCGGCCATCGGCTCCTCGATCAGATAGACCTGCGACGCGCCGGCCGCGAGCGCGGCGTCGCGGATCGCCCGACGCTCGACCTGCGTCGAGCCGCAGGGCACGCAGATGATGATGCGCGGGCTGGGCGAGAACATTCGCGAGTCGTGCACCTTCTTGATGAACTGCTTGATCATCTGCTCGGTGACGACGAAATCGGCGATCACGCCGTCCTTCATCGGACGGATCGCGGTGATGTTGCCCGGGGTCTTGCCGAGCATCTGTTTCGCCGCATGACCGACGGCCTGGATCGTGCGCTTCGCGTTCGGACCGCCTTCGGTGCGGATCGCGACGACCGACGGCTCGTCGAGCACGATGCCCTTGCCGCGCACGTAGATCAGCGTGTTCGCGGTGCCGAGGTCGATCGCGAGATCGTTCGAGAAATAGGAGCGCAGAAAACCAAACATGGAGAAGTCCGAGACCGATGAAGATGGGCGGCTGCAAGCCCGGGCGGGCGGCAAACGAGTATGATAACCTTAAAGGCTTGTGGATTCAGCAGGTTTTGTTAGCCCATGTCGCTCTCCATCGAACAGGTCCAGCGCATCGCCGCACTCGCCCGGATCGAACTTGCCGCCGGCGACGCCGAGGCGACGCGCGACAAGCTCAACGGCATATTCGGCCTGATCGAACAGATGCAGGCCGTCGACACGAGCGGCGTCGAGCCGATGAGCCACCCGCAGGACGTCGCGCAGCGCCTGCGCACCGACGTCGCAACAGAGCCGGATCGCCGCGACGAGTTCCAGCGCATCGCGCCGCAAACCCAAGCCGGCCTCTATCTCGTACCGAAGGTCCTCGAATAAGGAACCACGCGCGCGAGGCGCCGCGGGCTTGCCCGACGTCGAGCGCCGCGTCCCCCGACTTATGATCAACGCCAGCCTGACCGAACTGCGCGCCGCGCTCGACGCGAAGGACGTTTCGAGCGTCGAGCTCGCGACGCTGTTCCTCGACCGCATCGAGCGCCTGAACCCGGCGCTGAACGCCTTCATTACCGTCGATCGCGACGGTGCCTTGGCGGCCGCGCGCGCCGCCGACGCGCGAATTGCCGCCGGCACCGGCGGTCCGCTGACCGGCATCCCGCTCGCCCACAAGGACGTGTTCTGCACCGAAGGCGTGCTGACGACCTGCGGCTCGAAGATGCTGTCGAATTTCGTCAGCCCGTACGACGCGCATGTCGTCGAACTGCTGAAGCAGGCCGGCGCGGTGAGCCTCGGCAAGACGAACATGGACGAGTTCGCGATGGGCTCATCGAACGAGAACTCGCATTACGGCGCGGTGAAGAATCCGTGGGACACGAGCCGCGTGCCGGGCGGCTCGTCGGGCGGCTCGGCGGCCGCGGTGGCTGCACGCCTCGCGCCGATCGCCACCGGCACCGACACCGGCGGCTCGGTGCGCCAGCCGGCGGCGCTGTGCGGCATCACCGGCATCAAGCCGACTTACGGCACGGTCAGCCGCTACGGCATGATCGCGTACGCGAGCTCGCTGGACCAGGGCGGGGCGCTCGGCACGTCGGCCGCCGACTGCGCGGCGCTGCTGACCGCGATGGCGGGCTTCGACCCGCGCGATTCGACGAGCCTCGAACGCCCCGCCGAAGATTATTCGCGCGAACTGACCGTCCCGGCGCAGCCCCGTCCGCTCGCCGGCCTGCGCATCGGCCTGCCGCAGGAGTTCTTCGGTCCCGGCATGGCCGACGACGTGCGCGCCGCCGTCGACGCCGCCCTCGACGAGTACCGCAAGCTCGGCGCGACGACCGTCGACGTGAGCCTGCCGAACGCGCAACTCGCGATCCCCGCGTACTACGTGATCGCACCGGCCGAAGCGTCGAGCAACCTGTCGCGCTTCGACGGCGTGCGCTACGGCCATCGCGCGGCCGAATACCGCGACCTCGCCGAGATGTACGCGAAGAGCCGCGCCGAAGGCTTCGGCGCCGAAGTCAAGCGCCGCATCCTCGTCGGCACTTACGTGCTGTCGCACGGCTACTACGACGCGTACTACCTGCAGGCGCAGAAGCTACGGCGCCTGATCGCGCAGGATTTCCAGGCGGCGCTGCGCGGCTGCGACGTCATCGCCGGCCCGACGAGCCCGACGACGGCGTGGGCGATCGGCGAGAAATCCGACGATCCGGTGCAGATGTACCTGTCGGACATCTACACGATCGCGGTGAACCTCGCCGGCTTGCCGGGGCTTTCGCACCCGTGCGGCTTCGGCGCCGGCAATCTCCCGGTCGGCCTGCAGCTTGTCGGCGACTATTTCTCGGAAGCGCGCCTGCTGAACGTCGCGCACCGCTTCCAGCAGGCGAGCGATTGGCACCTGCGCCGACCCGCGGTCGCCGCCTGAACGGAGTCTGGACATGAGCAGAAACGACTGGGAAGTCGTCATCGGACTGGAAGTCCATGCGCAACTGAACACCGCGTCGAAGATCTTCTCCGCGGCCTCGACCGCGTTCGGCGCGGAACCGAACGTCCAGGCGTGCGCGGTCGACATCGCGCTGCCCGGCGTGCTGCCGGTCCTGAACCGCGGCGCGGTCGAGCGCGCGATCCGCTTCGGCCTCGCGATCGGCGCAACGGTCGCGCCGAAGAGCGTCTTCGCGCGCAAGAATTACTTCTACCCGGATCTGCCGAAGGGCTACCAGATCAGTCAGTTCGAGCTGCCGGTCGTGCAGGGTGGCACGATCACGATCCGCGTCGGCGAAGGCGACAGCGGGTATGAAAAAACCGTGCGGTTGACGCGCGCGCACCTCGAGGAAGACGCCGGCAAATCGCTGCACGAGGACTTCCACGGCATGAGCGGCATCGACCTTAACCGCGCCGGCACGCCGCTGCTCGAGATCGTGTCGGAGCCCGACATGCGCTCGTCGGCCGAGGCCGTCGCCTACGCGCGGGTGCTACATGCGCTGGTGCGCTGGATCGACATCTGTGACGGCAACATGCAGGAAGGCTCGTTCCGCTGCGACGCGAACGTGTCGGTGCGCCGTCCCGGCGGCCCGCTCGGGACGCGCCGCGAGATCAAGAATCTGAACTCGTTCCGTTTCCTGCAGCAGGCGATCGATTTCGAGGTGCAGTGGCAGATCGACACAATCGAGGACGGCGGCACGATCCAGCAGGCGACCGTGCTGTTCGACCCCGACACGGGCGAGACGCGGATGATGCGCTCGAAGGAAGAGGCGCACGACTACCGCTACTTCCCCGACCCGGATCTGCTGCCGCTCGCGATCTCGCCCGAATGGATGGCTCGCGTGCAGGCCGAGTTGCCCGAGCTGCCGGGCGCGATGAAGGCGCGCTTCGTCGAACGGTGGGGCCTGTCGGCTTACGACGCGACGACGCTGACGGCGTCGAAGGAAGTCGCCGATTTCTACCAGGCGACCGTCGAAGCAGCCGGCGCCGCGCTCGCGAAGCCGTGCGCGAACTGGGTCATGGGCGAGCTCGCCGCGCGGCTCAACAAGGCCGAGCTCAATGTTTCCGAGTCTCCCGTCTCGCCGACGCAGCTCGCCGGCCTCGTCGTGCGCATCGGCGACGGCACGATCTCGAACAACATCGGCAAGAAGGTGTTCGACGCGCTGTGGAACGGTGACGGCGCAAAGGACGCAAATTCGGCCGACGCAATCATCGAGGCGCAGGGGCTGCGCCAGATGAGCGACAGCGGTGCGATCGAATCGATCATCGACGAAGTGCTCGCCGCGAACGCCAAGTCGGTCGAGGAATTCCGCGCCGGCAAGGACAAGGCTTTCAACGCGCTCGTCGGCCAGGTCATGAAGGCGACGAAGGGCAAGGCGAACCCGGCGCAGGTCAACGAACTGCTGAAGCGCAAGCTCGAAAGCTGATCCGGACGCGAGCGGCGCGCCGCCCACGCGCCGTCGCGCCGCCCCCGATCACTATAATGGGGACCGTCCAGGAACCCGACGAAGGGGTGCATGAATGTGCCAGCTCCTCGGCATGAACTGCAACGTGCCCACCGACATCTGCTTCTCGTTCACGGGCTTTCGGGCGCGCGGTGGACTCACCGATCAGCATCGCGACGGCTGGGGCATCGCGTTCTTCGAGGAGCGTGGCGTGCGCCTCTTCCTCGACCCACAGCCGAGCGCGGATTCGCCGGTTGCCGAACTCGTCCGTAACTACCCGATCCGCTCGCTGAACGTCATCGCGCACATCCGCAAGGCGACGCAAGGCGTGGTCCGCCTCGAGAACACGCACCCGTTCCAGCGCGAGCTGTGGGGCCGTTACTGGATTTTCGCGCACAACGGCAACCTGCTCGACTACGCGCCCGAGCTCTCCGGGTGCTTTCTGCCGGTCGGCTGCACCGATTCCGAGAAGGCGTTCTGCGACATCCTGCAAAGCCTCGCGGTCCGCTTTCCCGACGGGCAGCCGCCGGATGCGGCGCTGCACGCGGCGCTGCGCGAACTCGCGATCCGCATCGGCAGCCACGGCGAATTCAACTTCCTGCTGTCGAACGGCGAACTCCTGTTCGCGCACTGCTCGTCGCGGCTCGCGTACATCGTGCGCCAAGCGCCCTTCACCGTCGCGCACCTGTCCGACCAGGACGTCACCGTCGACTTCAATGAGCAGACGACGCCGAACGACCGGGTCGCGCTGATCGCGACGCTGCCGCTGACCGACAACGAAGTCTGGCAACAGATGACGCCCGGTTCGCTGCTCGCGTTCCGCGACGGCGCGCCCGAGGCGTTCGGCGAAACGCGGACGATCGCGGCAAGGCGGGACCCGGCGACCGGCGACGCGTGATTTCTCCCCCTTCGCAGCGTCATGCCGAAGGGCTAAAGTTGGCGTCTTCGATCCTGAGCGAGGGCTCGCCGATGGACTGCCCGCTGTGCGTTGCCGAACATGAAACGACGATCTGGCGCGATGGAAGCTGCCGCGTCATCCGCGTCGACGATCCCGACTATCCCGGTTTCTGCCGCGTCGTCTGGCATGAGCACGTCGCCGAGA
Source organism: Aromatoleum sp. (assembly GCF_036675785.1). NCBI lineage: Bacteria > Pseudomonadati > Pseudomonadota > Betaproteobacteria > Rhodocyclales > Rhodocyclaceae > Aromatoleum > Aromatoleum sp. The sequence continues at coordinate 30,150 of NZ_JAKFEF010000024.1, read as the reverse complement.
TGACCGATCTGACGGCGGTTTCCCAGCGCCACATCCTGAACGTCGTGCTCGCGACCGAAACGGCGCTGCGCCAGCTGATGCGGCCCGACAAGATCAATCTCGCGAGCTTCGGGAACGTCGTCCCGCATGTGCACTGGCACGTGATTCCCCGCTTTGTCGACGACCGGCATTTTCCGCAGTCGACCTGGGGCGAGCCGCAGCGCGACGGCGCCCGGCGGACCGCGCCTTCATCCGAAGCCCTCGCCGCCGCAATCGGCGCCGCGCTCACCGAACTGACGTCAGGGTGATTGGCCAGGCCCACGCGCCTTTTTCGCACCCGCCGACCAACGAAGCAGGGACCGAATGGAAAACCCGACTCCCACTAGCGGCCGCGAACCGGCCGATAGCCTCGAACTGCTGAAAAACCTGGCGCCCGCCGACGCCGACGAGACCCATCGGGCGCTGTCGGAGATCGTCACCGGCTTGCTCGCGACGCCGCCCGCTCCCGCGCAGCAGCTCGAGATCCTCGAAGCCGCGCGCGAACGGATCCACGCCGCGCAGGCCGAACTCGCAGCGTGCTACGCGACGCACCCGCTGCCGCCCGACAGCCGCGACAACGAGACGCTCGCGCGCGTCGTCGCCCTGTGGCGCGGGGTCGCGCAAGCCTATGCGCGGGTCGCCGACACCGACGCTAGTGACGGCTCGCCATCCAAGCGCGCACTGCTTCTCGCGCAGCGCCGGGTCGATGCCGCGGGCAAGGTGCTGCTCGAATATTTCCGTGCGCACCAGGCGGTGCCGGCCGGGGTCTGGTCCGACTTGCACGCCGGCTATGCCGCGGCCGAGGCCCTCGCGCAGGCGCAGGTGCGCGTGGCCGATACGCTCAACGAGGTGTGGAAGGCGCAAAGCACCGCCGAAGCTTACGTCGCGGTGCTGCTCGTCGACCTCGCCAATCCGTTCGGCCGCAGCGCGCGCGAGTTCGACTGGGTGTGCCGCTGGGCGCAGCGCTTCGCGCCGTACTGCACACTGGAGGCCGACACGGACGACGAAGCGACGAAACCCACGGCTTACGGCCTCGATCTTGCGGGCGACGACGGCCTGCGCCCGCTCGGCATCCTCGCGCCGTCCGCATCGGTGCGCCGCTTCGACGGCAGCCGCCTCGCGGCGCAGATCCGCGGCGTGATCGGGCGGTTCAAGGCGGGTGCGGCGCCGGCTTCATTGGGCCTCGGCGCCGACTGCCCGCCCGAGGCCGCGCACAGGCTGCTGGTCTCGCTGTACCGCCCATGGGCGCTCTCGGCGGCCGGCCGGCGGTTTACCCGTCGCAGGGGTCGGGGCGAGGCGGAGCTGTGCGGAGACTGGCTGGCGATCGGCTACAACGTCGCCGGCAAACCGTTCGAGCAGCCGGTGTTGTACTCGGCGAGCCCGCGGCAAGACGAGACCGACCCCAGACTGCAGTATGGCCGCATGGCCCGGGACTGGCAGTCGCACCGCGACGCGGAACGACGCGGTTTCGCCGCCGAGCGCTGGGCGGTGTTCGATCAGTCGGTGAGCGGCTTCCGCCTGATCCGGCAACCGCAGCAGGAGCGCATCGAGCATCGTCAGCTCGTCGGCATCCGGCCGCCGGACGGCGACCGTTTCCTCCTCGGGCAGGTGAGCTGGCTGATGTACCGCGACGACGGCGTGATGGAAGCCGGCATCCAGGTGCTGCCGGGGCTGCCGAAGATCGTCCCGGCCCGCCGGTTCGACCTGTTCCGCGGCCGGCACATCGCATATCAGCCCGCCTTCCTGCTGCCCGGCCTCCCGGCGCTGAAGACGGGACCTTCGCTCGTCCTTCCCGCCGGCTGGTATCGGCCGCAGGGGGTGATCGAGATTGTCGACGACAAGGGGATGGAACTCCGGCTGACGGACATCGTGCTGCGGGGCACGAACTTCGATCAGGTCAGCTTCGAACCGGTGGTGGCCCGAGACGTGCTGCAGGGAACCGCGCACTGAAGCGGCTGCCCCGGCCGCACTCGCTTTCGACGTGCAATTCGGCATCGTGCCGCGACAGGATGTGCTTGACGATCGCGAGCCCGAGCCCGGTGCCGCCGGACTCCCGCGAGCGCCCGAGGTCGACGCGGTAGAAGCGCTCGGTGAGCCGCGGAATATGCCGCGGCTCGATGCCGATCCCGTTGTCTTCGACGGCGAATTCGGCGCCCCCGTCGACGCGTCGCCAGCTCAGCCTGATCTTGCCGCCGGGGGGGGTGTAGCGGACCGCGTTGCTCGCGAGGTTCGCGAACGCCGAGCGCAATTCCTTCGCGCTGCCGAGCAGCGCCGCATCCTCGTCGCCGGCGGCGATGTCGAGGCTGACCTCGTGGCGCCCGGCCGACAGCAGCCGCGCGTCCTCCGCGATATCCTGCACCAGCGGGCCGACCGCGACCCGATGCTCGGCAGCGCGCGCGCCCGACTCGAGCGCAGCCAGCGTCAGCAGATCCTCGATCAGCGTCTCCATCCGCACCGACTGGTCCAGCGCGAGGCGCACGTAATGTTGCACCTCGTCCGGCCGGAAGTCCTCGAGTCCGTCGACGAGTGTCTCGAGAAAGCCGATCACGACGGTCAGCGGCGTGCGCAGCTCGTGCGACACGTTCGCGACGAAATCGCGGCGCATCGTTTCGAGTCGCTCGAGCTGCGAGATGTCGCGCGAAACGACCATCTTTTGCCCGTCACCGAACGGCACGACCTGAATCATCAACGTCAGCCCGGCCTTCCGGTCCGACTGCAGCACCAGCGGCCCGCCGTGCTCCGCGCCGTGCATGAGGCGGACAAAGTCGGGCTGGCGCACGAGCTTCGTCACCGGCACGCCGCAGTCCCGCGCGGCGTCGAGGCCAAAATGCTGCTCCGCCTTGTGATTCATCCATTCGATGCGGTCGTCGGCCGAGAGGTACAGCGTTCCGTCAGGCATCGCCTGACTCGCGTCGCGGAAGCGCTCGAGCGAGGTCGCGAGCTGTTCCCGCATCTCGTACGAGAGGCGCGATCGGCGATTGAGATCGGCAAAGACGCGATTCCACGTTCCGCGCGCGGAGGGCACCGGCGTTCCGACCGGCTCGCGCGTCCATTCGACGAGCTGCTGAACGCTGCGCAGGTGGTAGCCGTACACGAGCAGCATGCCCGCGACGAACGTGACCAGCGCGGCGAGCGTACCGCCGAAGGCGCCGGCGACGGCGGCAGCCATCGCCAGCAACGCGAGCGTGAGCGCCGCATGGGTCCAGACGTAACGGGCAGAACTTGGGATGTCGGCTACTCCTGCGGCACCGGCCGCGACTATTGCACCGCGCCCGAGCCGACCTGGGCCGACAGCCGGTAGCCGCTGCCGCGCACGGTCTGGATCAGCTGATCGAGCCCGCTCGCTTCGAGTGCCGCGCGCAGGCGCCGGACATGCACGTCGACGGTGCGCTCCTCGACGAACACGTGGTCGCCCCAGACCTGGTCGAGCAGCTGGGCGCGCGAATGGACGCGTTCCGGGTGGGTCATCAGGAAGTGCAGCAGCCGGAATTCGGTCGGGCCGAGCGATACCGGCGTTTCGTCGGCCGTGACGCGGTGCGTCGCGGGATCGAGCCGCAGTGCGCCGATTGCGACGACGTCTTCGGTCGCCTGCGGGGTGCGCCGGCGCAGGACCGCCTTAATGCGCGCGACGAGCTCGCGCGGGCTGAACGGCTTCGTGATGTAGTCGTCGGCACCCGTTTCGAGCCCAGCCACCGCGTCCTCTTCCTCGCCGCGCGCGGTCAGCATGATGATCGGGATCGTGCGCGTGCGCTCGTCCGCCCGCAGGCGGCGCGCGAACTCGATCCCGGACATCCCCGGCAGCATCCAGTCGAGCAGCACGAGATCGGGCAGCGCGCTCTGGACGATGCCGCGCGCCGATTCGGCGTCCGCCGCGCGGACCACGTGATGGCCGGCACGGCCGAGATTCGCGGCTATCAGTTCCTGGATGGCCGGTTCGTCTTCGACAAGCAGAATGGTGGCGGGCATGTCCGTCCTCCGGGTTGGCAGGCGAAGTGTATTGCACTCGTTTGACGCTTTTGTGACACGTCATCTGTCCGCAATGGCCGCTGAGGCTGCGGGGTGGGCCGATTCGGGTATGATTGGCCTCCCCACTGCGTCAGACCTTCGTGAAGCCCATGGCCGGAATCGACGACGACACCCCGATCCCTACCGCGATCACGCTGCATCGGAAATCGAAAATGCTCGAGATCGCGTTCGACGACGGCCGCGAATTCTCGCTGCCCTTCGAGTACCTGCGGGTCCACTCGCCGTCGGCCGAAGTGCGCGGCCACGGGCCGGGGCAGGAAGTCCTGCAAGTCGGCAAGCGCGACGTCGACATCCTCGACCTCCAGGCTGTCGGAAATTATGCCGTGAGACCGGTGTTCTCGGACGGCCACGACAGCGGCCTGTATTCGTGGGATTACCTGTACACGTTGGGCCGGGATCGCGACGTGCTGTGGCAGCGTTACCTCGACCGCCTTGCCGCGGAGGGCCGCAGCCGCGACCCCGCCGAAAACCCACCCCCCGCGCCGAAATCCGGCTGCGGCCACAAGCACTGAGCATGAGCGAAAAAACCACCCATTTCGGCTTCGAAACGGTCGCCGAAGGCGAAAAGCAGAAAAAGGTCGCGGACGTGTTTTCCTCGGTCGCCACCCGCTACGACGTGATGAACGACCTGATGTCGTTCGGTCTGCACCGGCTCTGGAAGGCGTTCACGATCCAGGTATCCGGCGTGGGGCGCGGCGACCGCGTCCTCGACGTCGCGGGCGGCACGGCCGACCTGTCGCTCACCTTCGCGAAGCGCGTCGGCCCCGCCGGGCAGGTCTGGCTCACCGACATCAATCACTCGATGCTGTCGGTCGGCCGCGACCGGGTGCTCGACCGCGGCCACGCGCTGCCGGTCGCGCAGTGCAACGCCGAAAAGCTGCCATTCCCGGACAACTGGTTCGACTGCGTCACCGTCGCGTTCGGCCTGCGCAACATGACGCACAAGGACGTCGCGCTCGCCGAAATGCGCCGCGTGTTGCGCCCCGGCGGCCGGCTCCTCGTGCTCGAATTCTCGCGGGTGTGGAAACCGCTCGCTCCGGCCTACGACTTCTACTCGTTCAAGATCCTGCCGTGGATGGGCGAAAAGGTCGCGCACGACGCAGACAGCTACCGTTACCTCGCCGAATCGATCCGCATGCACCCGTCGCAGGACGAGCTGAAGGCGATGATGGAACAAGCGGGGCTGAAACGGGTCGATTACTTCAACCTGACGGGCGGCATCGTCGCGCTTCACCGCGGTTACAAGCTCTGAAGCCGATCCTTCTCGGGACCGAATGCCCGCCCCGGACTCAACCCCGCACGGAGTATCGTCACGGATGAAAAATCTTCTTCTCGGCCTGATCGCCATCGTTCTCACGCTGGGCTTCAGCATCCCCGATGCCGAAGCGAAGCGTCTCGGCGGAGGCGGAAGTTTCGGCATGCAGCGCCAGATGACGCCGCAGCAGGCGCCGCGGCAACCGAGCGCCGCGCCCCTGCAGACGCCGAAGAGCGCCAACGCGACGCCGCAGAAACGCTCGTGGATGGGTCCGATCGCCGGTCTCGCCGCCGGCCTCGGCCTCGCTGCGCTGTTTTCGCATCTCGGGCTCGGCGAGGAAATGGCCTCTTTCGTGCTCATCGCGCTGCTCATCTTCGGCGGGTTGATGCTGTTCCGGATGCTGTCCCGTCGACACGCCCCGCCGCACGGCGCGCACCGGATGGAGTACGCCGGCGGTCCCGGCGTCCGGCCTGAGCCGGCCGCTTCGCCCGATTTCGCCGCCGCGAGTGGCTCGCGCGCCACTCCCGCCGGCAGTTCCATTCCGTCCGGTTTCGACGCCGACGCCTTTGTGCGACAGGCGAAGGTGCAGTTCATCCGCCTGCAGGCCGCGAACGACGCCGGCGATCTGAACGACATCCGCGAATTCACGTCACCCGAGATGTTCGCCGAAATCCGCATGCAGCTTTCGGATCGTGGCGCTGCTACGACGCAGCGCACCGACGTCGTCGAACTGAACGCCGAAGTGATCGAGGTCGCCGAAGAGCCGCAACGTTATATCGTCAGCGTGCGCTTCAACGGGCTGTTGCGCGAGGACGACGGCGCAGCCCCGGCGCCGTTCGATGAAGTCTGGCATCTCGCCAAACCGAAGACCGGCACCGGCGGCTGGGTCGTTGCCGGCATTCAGCAGGTTTCCTGATCTTCCCTCGCAAGCGCCCGAATCGCGTCACCCAGAAAAGATGTCAGTCCCAACCCGCGCCTTTGTCGCCACGATCAACCATCTTCTGGCCCCGGCGCCCTGGGCGCGCGACCGGCTGGCGCCGCACGCCGACCGCTGCGCGATGTTCAGCGCGACGCCGTTCGAATTCCTGTTCCGCGTTCTCCCCGACGGCTTTCTCGAACCTGCCGAGTCCGAGTGCGCGCCGGACGTGATCCTGTCGCTTCCACTTTCGGCCGTCCCCCGTCTTGCCGCAGGCGGCTCGACCCGGGCTATGAGCGCAGTCCGGATCGAAGGAAACGCGGAACTCGCGGACGCGCTCGGCTTCGTCTTCCGCCACCTGCGGTGGGACGCCGAAGAAGACCTCTCGCGCGTGACCGGCGACATCCTCGCCCGGCGCATCGTCCTCGGCGCCGAAGCGGCGAAATCCGCTCATGCGCGAGCATGGAACGCGCTCGGCGGGAACCTGACCGAATACTTCACCGAAGAACAGGAGATCCTCGTCACCCGCCCCGCGCTCGACGCGTATCGAGACGACCTCGCGCGACTGCGGGACGACGTCGCCCGGCTCGAAAAGCGCATCGGCCGCTTCGATCCGCGTACCTCCGCGCGACAACCGCGCGCGACGCTTCCGCCGAGTCGTCGCGGCGCATCTTCCGCCTGACCTCGTCGTTCGGGCGCCGCGGCGGCGGTCGCAGCCGAATCCGGGCGGGCTCCGGTGAGGCCGCAGCAGGCCGAAAAACAAAAAGGGCGCTCCTTTCGGACCGCCCTTTTTTGCTGCTGCCGGCGCTTGCCGACCTTCCGGATCAGTGTCCGCGCTTGCGCAATTTCTGGATTGCGGCGATCTGTGCGATTGCTTCGGCGAGTTCCGCCTGCGCTTTCGCGTAATCGAGCTCGGTGGACTGGTTGCGCAATGCCTCTTCGGCCAAACGCTTGGCCTCGAGCGCTTTCGCCTCGTCGAGATCCTTGCCGCGGATCGCGGTGTCGGCGAGCACGGTGACCAGCCCCGGTTGTACTTCGAGGATGCCGCCAGCGACGAAGACGACCTCTTCTTCGGCCTCGTTCTGCCGCTTGACCCGCACCGCACCCGGCTTGATCCGGGTCATCAGCGGCATGTGGCCGGGCAGGATCCCGAGCTCACCCGCTTCGCCCGGAAGCGCGACGAACTCCGCCAGTCCGGAAAAGATCTGCTCTTCCGCGCTGACGATGTCCACGTGGACCGTCATTGCCATAGTGATGTCCTTTTCAAGGCCGCGCCGCAACGAACTGCCGCGCGGCGCGCCCGATTACTGGAGCTTCTTGGCCTTTTCCATGGCCTCTTCGATGCCGCCGACCATGTAGAACGCCTGCTCGGGCAGGTGATCGCACTCGCCGTTCACGATCATCTTGAAGCCGTTGATCGTGTCCTTCAGCGGCACGTACTTGCCGGGCGAGCCGGTGAACACTTCCGCGACGTGGAACGGCTGCGACAGGAAGCGCTGGATCTTCCGCGCGCGGGACACCGCGAGCTTGTCTTCCGGCGACAGTTCGTCCATGCCGAGAATCGCGATGATGTCGCGCAGTTCCTTGTAGCGCTGCAGCGTCTGCTGCACTTGGCGCGCGACGTTGTAGTGCTCTTCGCCGACGACCAGCGGGTCGAGCTGGCGCGACGTCGAATCGAGCGGGTCGACCGCGGGGTAGATACCCAGCGCGGCGATGTCGCGCGACAGCACGACGGTCGAGTCGAGGTGCAGGAAGGTCGTCGCCGGCGACGGGTCGGTCAAGTCATCCGCCGGAACATACACGGCCTGGATCGACGTGATCGAGCCGACCTTCGTCGACGTGATGCGCTCCTGCAGGCGGCCCATTTCTTCAGCGAGCGTCGGCTGGTAGCCGACCGCGGACGGCATCCGGCCGAGCAGCGCCGACACTTCGGTACCGGCCAGCGTGTAGCGGTAGATGTTGTCGACGAAGAACAGGATGTCGCGACCTTCGTCGCGGAAGCGCTCGGCCATCGTCAGGCCGGTTAGCGCGACGCGCAGACGGTTGCCCGGGGGCTCGTTCATCTGCCCGAACACCATCGCGACCTTGTCGAGAACGTTCGAGTCCTTCATCTCGTGGTAGAAGTCGTTCCCTTCACGGGTCCGCTCACCGACGCCCGCGAACACAGACAGGCCCGAGTGCTGCTTCGCGATGTTGTTGATCAGTTCCATCATGTTGACGGTCTTGCCGACGCCGGCGCCGCCGAACAGGCCGACCTTGCCGCCCTTCGCGAACGGGCAGACGAGGTCGATAACCTTGATGCCGGTCTCGAGCAGGTCCACCGACGGCGACAGCTCGTCGAATTTCGGGGCCTTCGCGTGGATCGGGCGCAGCTCGTCCGTCTCGATCGGGCCGGCTTCGTCGATCGGACGACCGAGCACGTCCATGATGCGGCCGAGCGTGCCGTGGCCGACCGGCACCGAGATCGGCGTGCCGGTGTTTGCGACCTTCATGCCGCGGCGCAGGCCGTCGGACGAACCGAGCGCGATCGTGCGCACGACGCCGTCGCCGAGCTGCTGCTGGACTTCGAAGGTCAGCCCCTCTTCCGCGAATGAACCGGCGGCGCTCTCGAGCTTCAGCGCGTCATACACCTTGGGCATCGCTTCGCGGGGGAACTGGATATCCACCACGGCGCCGATGCACTGAACGATAGTTCCTTGACTCATCGTCGTTTCCTTAAATCAGTTATGCGTTACACCGCGGCGGCGCCGCCGACGATCTCCGACAGCTCCTTCGTGATCGCTGCCTGACGGGTCTTGTTGTAGACCAGCTGCAGTTCCCCGATCACGTTCTTCGCATTGTCGGAAGCGGCCTTCATCGCCACCATGCGCGCGCTCTGCTCCGAAGCCATGTTCTCGGCGACCGCCTGATAGACCAGCGCCTCGACGTAGCGCACCAGCATTTCGTCGATGACGACCTGCGGATCCGGCTCGTACAGGTAATCCCACGACCCTTCCGGCGTGCCGAGCTTCTCGCCCGCGAGGGGCAGCAGCTGCTCGAGAACCGGCTCCTGCTTCATCGTGTTGATGAAGCGCGTGTAGGCGATGTAGACCGCGTCGAGCTCGCCGTTCTGGAACGCGTCGAGCATGATCTTGACCGGGCCGATCATCTTTTCCAGATGGGGCGTGTCGCCGAGCTGCACGACGTGCGACACGATCTTCGCGCCCATCCGCTGCAGGAAACCGAAGCCCTTGTTGCCGATGCAGCACGCCTGGATTTCGGTCGCGCCGGCCGCGTCCCACCCCTTCATCGCGTTCAGCGCGACACGCTGGATGTTGGTGTTGAGACCGCCGCAGAGACCCTTGTCGGTGGTGACCAGAATCAGACCCACGCGCTTGACCTCGTCCTTCTGGACGAGGAAAGCGTGCTTGTAGTCGGTGACATTGGCCTGGGACAGGTTCGCGGCGAGGCGGCGGATTTTCTCGGCGTAGGGACGGGCGGCACGCATCCGGTCCTGCGCCTTGCGCATCTTGGATGCCGCCACCATTTCCATGGCCTTGGTGATCTTGCGCGTGTTCTGCACGCTCTTGATCTTGGTACGGATTTCCTTACCGCTAGCCATATTCCGTCTCCGTCCGCGGCCTAGGCCCAGCTCTTCTTGAACTCGTCGATCGCCGCGACCAGTTGCTTCTCGCCGTCGGCGTCGAGCTCCTTGGACGTCATGATCTTGCTCACGAGGGCCGGATTCTTCGTCTTGACGTACTGCTGCAGGCCGTTTTCGAACGCGAGCACGCGGCCGACGTCGACGTCATCGAAATAGCCGTTGTTCACCGCGTACAGCGTGATCGCCATGTCGGCGATCGACAGCGGCGCGTACTGCGGCTGCTTCATCAGTTCGGTCACGCGGCGGCCGCGCTCGAGCTGCTTGCGCGTCGCATCGTCGAGGTCGGACGCGAACTGGGCGAACGCGGCGAGTTCGCGATACTGCGCGAGGTCGGTACGGATACCGCCGGAGAGCTTCTTGATGACCTTGGTCTGCGCGGCGCCACCGACGCGTGACACCGAGATACCGGCGTTGATCGCGGGGCGGATACCGGCGTTGAAGAGGTCGGTGTCGAGGAAGATCTGGCCGTCGGTAATCGAGATCACGTTTGTCGGAACGAACGCGGACACGTCGCCGGCCTGCGTCTCGATGATCGGCAGCGCGGTCAGCGAACCCGTCTTGCCCTTGACTTCGCCGTTCGTGAACTTCTCCACGTGGTCGGCGGACACGCGCGACGCGCGCTCGAGCAGACGCGAGTGCAGGTAGAACACGTCGCCTGGATAGGCTTCGCGGCCCGGCGGACGGCGCAACAGCAGCGAGATCTGACGGTAGGCCCACGCCTGCTTGGTCAGATCGTCGTAAATGATCAGCGCGTCCTGGCCGCGATCGCGGAAGTACTCGCCCATCGTGCAGCCCGAGTATGGCGCGATGAACTGCATCGCGGCGGATTCGGACGCGGTCGCGGCGACGACGATGGTGTATTCCATCGCGCCGTGCTCTTCGAGCTTGCGCACCACGTTCGCGACCGTCGAGGCCTTCTGGCCGACCGCGACGTAGACGCAGAACATGTCCTGGCCTTTCTGGTTGATGATCGCGTCGACGGCGACGGCGGTCTTGCCGGTCTGGCGGTCACCGATGATCAGCTCGCGCTGGCCGCGGCCGATCGGCACCATCGAGTCGACCGACTTCAGGCCGGTCTGCACCGGCTGCGACACCGACTGCCGCCAGATCACGCCCGGCGCGACCTTTTCGATCTTGTCGGTGAGCTTCGCGTTGATCGGACCCTTGCCGTCGATCGGCTGGCCGAGCGCGTTGACGACGCGGCCGATGAGCTCGGGGCCGACCGGCACTTCGAGAATCTTCCCGGTCGCCTTGACCGCGTCGCCTTCGGTGATGTGCTCGTATTCACCCAGAACGACCGCGCCGACCGAGTCACGCTCGAGGTTCAGCGCGAGGCCGAAGGTGTTGCCGGGAAACTCCAGCATTTCGCCCTGCATGACGTCGGCGAGGCCGTGAACGCGCGTGATGCCGTCGGTCAGGGACACCACGGTGCCTTCGTTGCGCGACGTGGCTGCGAGCTGCAGGTTCTGGATCCGGCTCTTAATCAGGTCACTGATTTCAGAGGGGTTGAGTTGCATCTGGTTATGCTCCTAGTTCTTTAGCGCAGCGGCCATGTTCGCGAGCTTGCCGCGGACCGAGGCGTCGATCACTTCGTCGCCAATGGCGATGCGGACCCCGCCGATGAGTTCGGGGTCGAGGCTGACGCGGACGTTCAGCCGGGTCTTGAAACGGTTCTCAAGATCGGCCTTCAGGTTCGCCAGCGTGGCATCGTCGAGCGGGAAGGCGGAGGCGATTTCGGCCTCCTTGACGCCCTCATGTTCGTTCTTGAGTTCAACGAACAGGTCACGGATCTCCGGAAGCACCTGCAGGCGTTCGTTGTCGACGAGGACACGGACGAAATTCTGCAGCTCGGGGGTGAAGCCTTGTCCCGCAATGTCAAGGAACAGCTGATACAGCTGATCGGATGACAGCTGCGGATTGCTGATGCAGGCTTTCATCGACGCGTCCGCTGCTGCTGCAGCGAGTCGATCGAGCGCTTCCGACCAAGGCCCCAGCGCACCTGCCCCGCGGGCCAGCTCGAAGGCGGCATCCGCATAGGGGCGCGCGATGGTGACGTTCTCGGCCATGACTTATTGCAGTTCCGTTTTCAGGTTGGCGAGCAGGTCGGCATGCACCTGGGCATTGATCTCGCGGCGCAGGATCTTTTCGGCACCGGCGACGGCCAGATGGGCGACCTGGTCACGCAAGGCTTCCTTCGCGCGCTGGGAGGCGGCGCCTGCTTCGGCTTCGGCGGCTTCGCGGGCCTGGGCGACGATGCGGGCGGCTTCGGCGCGGGCATCGTCGAGGAACTTCGCTGCCTGCTTTTCAGCGGTAGCGCGCACGTCGCCCGCGGATTCGCGGGCCTTGCGCAGTTCCTCGACGACCTTCTTCTCGGCGAGCGAGAGGTCGGCCCGGGCCTTGTCCGCAGCCGCAAGCCCGTCCGCGATCTTCTTCGCACGCTCGTCGAGCGCCTTCACGATGGGGGGCCACACGAACTTCATCGTGACCCACGCCAGAATGAAGAACACAACGAGCTGGGCTATCAGGGTTGCGTTCAAATTCACTGTTCTTGTCCCTCAGTTGTTGTCAAAGAGGCGAACTCGAACCGATCAAACGAGCTGGAACGGGTTGGCGAAGGCGAACATCATCGCGATACCGACGCCGATCAGGAACGCAGCGTCGATCAGACCGGCCAGCAGGAACATTTTGGTTTGCAGCGCGTTCATCAGCTCGGGCTGACGGGCCGAAGCTTCGAGGTACTTGGAGCCCATGATGCCGATACCGATACAAGCGCCGATAGCACCCAGACCGATGATCAGACCAGCAGCCAGAGCAACCAAACCCAGAACGTTTTCCATGACGACTCCTTGAGTAAAAAGTGATTGAAGTTGAAGAAACCGGGTACTGCGAACCGTTAGTGGCTTTCGTGCGCCTGGCCGATGTAGACCAGCGTCAGCATCATGAAGATGAACGCCTGCAGCGCGACGATCAGGATGTGGAATACCGCCCAGATCGAACCGGCGACGATATGGCCGAGGAAACCGAACACCGTCGCGGTGCCGCCGAGCAGCGCGATCAGCATGAAGATCAGCTCGCCGGCGTACATGTTGCCGAACAGCCGCATGCCGTGCGAAATGGTCTTCGCGAGGAACTCGATGATCTGCATCAGGAAATTGATCGGCCACAGCAGCGGATGACTGCCGAACGGCGCCGTGAAGAGTTCGTGGATCCAGCCGGAGACGCCCTTGATCTTGACGTTGTAGTAGAGGCAGATCAGCAGCACGCCGATCGACATGCCGAGGGTGCCGTTGAGGTCGGCAGTCGGCACGACGCGCAGATAGGCATGCTCGTTGCCCGAGATCGCGGCCCAGACGCGCGGCAGCAGATCGACCGGCAGGAAGTCCATCGAGTTCATCAGGAAGATCCAGAGGAACACGGTCAGCGCGACCGGCGCGACGAACTTGCGCGACTCGGCACTATGGACGATGCCCTTTGCCTGATCGGCGACCATTTCGACGAGGATCTCTACGGCGGCCTGGAAGCGGCCGGGGACACCCGGCGTCGCCTTGCGCGCGGCGCGAATCAGGAAGAACAGCGTGACGACACCGATGAGGATCGAGAAGAACAGGGTGTCGAGGTTCCATATGCTCCAGTCGATGACCGCCTTTTGGGCGTGACCGGTGGAGTTCATATGGGTGAGGTGGTGGACGATGTATTCGCCGGAGGTCGGTGCTTCGGTAGCCATGGTCAGGTCTTCACCATAAATGCAAATAAATTCGCCTTCAGCGCCAGGATCAGGCCGATGAAGAGCGCCCCCCAGTGGAGGCCTTCATAGGACCGCTCGACCAGCACCAACAAACCCACGATCGACGCGATCTTGAAGAACTCGCCGATGAAGAAAACCGCCACGTTCGCTCCGCCCGGGCGCTTCGCGGCGAAATGCAGCCGGACGGCGAAGAACGCATTCGGCAGGACGCAGGACAGGCCGCCCAAGGCAGCCGACACCGCGCCGCGCAGACCGAAAAAAACGGCCGCGATGGCCGTTGCCGCGATCGTCGCGCCAAGCTGCAGGAAAACCATCTTGAACATGGGATCCGCCGACGCGCTGCGCTTATGCGCCTGTCGCCAAAAAATTTCGCGAATACTAGGGGTTAACCTCGATAAAGTCAAACTTTCGTCGGGATGCGACCCGGTTTTCCCGCGAGGTCCTGCATCTTATACAAGATGTCCCGGCACGCGGGGAAAAAGCGCTGAAAGGGAGGTTCCGAGGAACGGCTCGCGCGGTGCGACGGACGCATTCGGCGCGCCTCGGCGCCCTCGCACCGGCCCTCAGCGCAGCCGGCTTAGCAGGCCGTCGAGCTGGTCGAGGTCGCCGAAGCGGATGCTGACTTCGCCGGCGCCCTTGCGGTTCGCCCTGATCTTCACCGTTGCGCCGAGCGCGTCGGCGATCTCCTCTTCGAGTCGCAACAGGTCGCGGTCCGGTTCGCGTTCGGCCTTTTTCTGGCGCGGGCTCAGCGTCTGTTGCACCAGCCGCTCGGTCTCGCGCACCGACAGGCCGCGTGCCGCGACGTGGTTCGCGAGCTGGATCTGGCTCGCGCCGTCGAGCGGCAGGATCGCCCGCGCATGGCCCATGTCGATGTCGCCCGCCATCAGCAGCTCCTGCACGGGGCCGGCGAGATTCAGCAGGCGCAGCAGGTTCGATGCGGCCGGCCGCGACCGCCCGACCGCGTCGGCCGCCTGCTGGTGCGTCATGCCGAATTCGTCGATCAGACGCTGGATGCCGCCGGCCTCCTCGAGCGGATTCAGGTCCTCGCGCTGGATGTTCTCGATCAACGACATCGCGAGCGCCGCGTCGTCGGGGATCTCGCGGACGAGGCACGGCACGTCGGCGAGTTCGGCGATCCGCGCCGCCCGCCAGCGCCGTTCGCCGGCGATGATTTCGTACCTCGCACCGTCGAGCGGCCGCACGAGGATCGGCTGCATCACGCCCTGCGCCTTGATCGACGCCGCCAGCTCCTCGAGCGAGCCGGGGTCCATCCGCGTGCGCGGCTGGTACTTGCCCGGCTGCAAGTCGCCGACCGGGAGCGTCTGCAGTTCGCCGCGCTCCGTGTCGTCGTCCTGGTTCGCCGCGAGCAGCGCGTCGAGGCCGCGGCCGAGGCCTTTGAGTTTGGGTCGGGTCATCGGGAATCCTCGAAGTCGCTCAGAACGCGGCGGCGCGCTCGATCATCTCGCCGGCGAACGCCATGTACGCCTGCGCGCCTTTCGCCGCGCGATCGAACACGACGCCCGGCATGCCGTGGCTCGGCGCCTCGGCGAGCCGCACGTTGCGCGGCACGATCGCGCGGAACACCTTGTCGCCGAAGTGGCTCTCGAGCTGCGCGGACACCTGCTGCTGCAGCGTCATGCGCGCGTCGAACATCACGCGCAGCAGGCCGATGATCTTCAGGTCGCGGTTGAGGTTCGCGTGCACCTTCTTGATCGTGTTGACGAGGTCGGAGAGGCCTTCGAGCGCGTAGTACTCGCACTGCATCGGGATGATCACGCCGTGCGCGGCGCACAGACCGTTCAGCGTCAGCATCGACAAGGCCGGGGGACAATCGACGAGGACGAAGTCGTAGTCGGCGTCGAAGCGCTTCAGCGCGTCGCGCAGGCGATTCTCGCGCCGTTCGATATCGACGAGCTCGACTTCCGCGCCGGCCAGGTCGCGGTTCGCCGGCAGGACGTCGTAGCCGCCGGTCGGCGATTTCGCGCGCGCCTCGTCGAGCGTCGCGAGCCCAACGAGGAGGTGATAGATGGACTTCGGCACCGCCCGCTTGTCGATGCCGCTGCCCATCGTCGCGTTGCCCTGCGGATCGAGGTCGACGAGCAGCGTGCGCTGGCCCGCCTGCTGCAGCGCGGCTGCGAGGTTCACGCAGGTCGTCGTCTTGCCGACGCCGCCTTTCTGGTTCGCAACGCAGAAGATCCGGGCCATTCAGTTCCTTTCGAGGATGATCAGGTGACGTTCGGCGCGGAGGCCGGGGACCGCGAGCGGGACGGTCTCGACGACGCGGAAAGTGACCGGGAGCCGCGCGATTTCGTCACGAGGATACACGCCCTTCATCGCGAGGAAATGTCCGCCCGGTCGCAGCAGGTGGGCGGTGAGGCCGACGAAGTCGGAGAGTTCGGAGAAGGCGCGCGAAATCACCGCGTCGAACGGCGCCTCGGGCCGGACGTTCTCGACGCGCTCGTTCACCACCGAGAAGTTGGCGAGCGCGAGCTCGATCTTCGCCTGCTGCTGGAAGCTCGCCTTCTTGTTGACCGTCTCGATCGACGTGATCGCGAGGCGCGGGCGGCTCTCGGCGGCGGCGATCGCGAGCGGGATCCCCGGCAGCCCACCGCCGGAGCCGACGTCGGCGAGCGTCGCGATGCCGTCGAGATGCGGCAGCACCGCGAGCGAGTCGAGCAGGTGATGCGTGACGACCTCGGCGGCGTCGCGGATCGACGTCAGGTTATAGACCTTGTTCCACTTGTGCAGCAGCGCGGCGAACGACATCAGCCGGGCCTGCGCCGCGACCGACAGCGAAAGGCCGAGCGCGTCGAGCCCGGCATCGAGGGCATCCGCGTTCATGGCGCGGCGTTCCCGGCCGCGTTCGCCGCCGCATCGCCCGCCGCGCGTTGCGCGAGCTCGCGGCGCTTCAGCCATACGAGCAAGAGCGAGATCGCCGCCGGCGTCACGCCCTGGATGCGACCCGCCTGGCCGACCGTCTCAGGCTTGTGCTGGTTCAGCTTCTGCTGCACTTCCTTCGACAGCCCGCGCACGTCCGCGTAGTCGAGGTCCGCCGGCAGCCGCGTCGATTCGGCCTGCAGCTGCTTCGCGACTTCGTCGTGCTGGCGGTCGATGTAGCCCTGGTATTTCGCCGCGATCTCGAGCTGCTCGATGACTTGTGCGTCGGTCTCGGGATCCTGCGGCGCGCCCGGCATCCCCATCAGGTCGACGTAGCGCGTGTTCGGCCGGCGCAGCAGCTCGAAGAAGCGGTATTCGCGCTCGAGCGCCTTGCCGACGACGCGTTCGGCGTCCTCGGCCGGCACGCGTTCGGGATGCGCCCAAGTCGCCTTCAGCCGTGCGGTTTCGCGCTCGATCGCGTCGCGCTTGCGGCAGAACGCGTCCCAGCGCGCGTCGTCGACGAGGCCCAGCTCGCGGCCCTTCTCGGTGAGCCGCAGGTCCGCGTTGTCCTCGCGCAACGAGAGCCGATATTCGGCACGCGACGTGAACATCCGGTACGGCTCGGCGACGCCGCGCGTGACGAGGTCGTCGACGAGCACGCCGAGGTAGGCTTCGTCGCGGCGCGGGCACCACGGCGCGCGCCCCTGCGCCTGGAGCGCCGCGTTCGCGCCGGCCAGCAGCCCCTGCGCCGCCGCTTCCTCATAGCCGGTCGTGCCATTGATCTGGCCGGCGAAGAACAGGCCGTGGATGGACTTCGTCTCGAGGCTGCTCTTGAGGTTCCTCGGGTCGAAGTAGTCGTACTCGATCGCATAGCCGGGGCGCAGGATGTACGCGTTCTCGAGGCCGCGGATCGAGCGCACGACCGCGAGCTGCACGTCGAACGGCAGCGAGGTCGAGATCCCGTTCGGGTAGATCTCGTTGGTCGTCAGGCCTTCGGGTTCGAGGAAGATGTTGTGGCTCGTCTTGTCGGCGAAGCGATGGATCTTGTCCTCGATCGAAGGGCAGTAGCGCGGGCCGACGCCTTCGATGACCCCGGAGTACATCGGGGAGCGGTCGAGGTTCGCACGGATGATGTCGTGCGTGCGCTCGTTGGTGTGCGTGATCCAGCACGGCAGCTGCCTCGGGTGCTGGGAGGCAGAGCCGAGGAAGCTGAACACCGGCACCGGATCGTCGCCGGGCTGCTCCTGCATCACCGAGAAGTCGATCGAGCGCGCGTCGAGGCGCGGCGGCGTGCCGGTCTTCAACCGTCCCTGCGGCAGCTTCAGCTCCTTCAACCGCTGCCCGAGCGAGATCGCCGGGGGATCACCCGCGCGTCCAGCCGAATAGTTGTCGAGTCCGACGTGGATCAGGCCGTTGAGGAAGGTACCGGCGGTCAGCACGACCGCCGGCGCCTCGAACGCGAGGCCGATCTGCGTGACGACGCCGGTGACGCGGTCGCCGACGACGGTGATGTCGTCGACCGCCTGCTGGAACAGCCACAGATTCGGCTGGTTCTCGAGACGGCGGCGGATCGCGGCCTTGTACAGCACGCGGTCGGCCTGCGCGCGCGTCGCGCGCACCGCCGGGCCTTTCGACGCGTTGAGGATGCGGAACTGGATGCCGCCCTCGTCGGTCACCGCCGCCATCGCGCCCCCCAACGCATCGACTTCCTTGACGAGGTGCCCCTTGCCGATGCCGCCGATCGACGGGTTGCAGCTCATCTGGCCGAGCGTCTCGATGTTGTGCGTGAGCAGTAGCGTCTTCGCGCCCATGCGGGCGGCGGCGAGCGCGGCCTCGGTGCCGGCGTGGCCGCCGCCGACGACGATGACGTCGAAAGGGGAGGGATAGAGCATGGGTGGGGGCCGTGAAGCGGATGGAGCGGAAGGGCCCGAATTTTACGCTCTTGCGGCGCGAAAGCCCAGCCCGCCGCACCGATGTTCCACGAAAAATCCCAATACGAACAGGCCGTTACCGTCCCGCCCGCTTTTCAGCGGAAACGTTCCACCGCAGGCGCGCGGAATCCCGCGCTCCTGCCGCCGGGCGGCCTCGCGAACGAGGGTCGCGTCGCGCCTTGCGCCGCGAGGCTGCGGAGCCGGCGCGCGCGGCGAGCGATTCCGCGCGGCGCCCCCTCTGCAGCGCCGCATCGCCGCCCGCACAACTACATACGCCGCGACCCTCGTCACGCCGAGCATGACCGCCGTCCATAGGAAGCGCGAGTGAAAATGCGCCTCGCGGCCCGCCAGCATGCGGTCGAGCTGCGGCATCAGCCGGTCCGCGAACGCGATCCCGGCGTCGAGCGCGCCGCTTCCCTTGTCGTGGTAATCGAGCAGCGGAACGTCGAGATCGCTGGTGTTGATCAGCTTCGTCGTGAGGTATTCCTGGATGCCGAGCGTCGCGGCGTTCAGCGTCCCGAGCGGTTCGGCCAACACCGGCGCCAGCTCGGGCGCGATCGCGACCGTCCTCTCGACGCTCTTGGCGATCCACGTCAGCAGCGGATCGAAACTGCCGCGCACGGCGCTCATCGCGTCGCGCTGCGACATCCCGATGCGCCCGCGCGCGAGGATTCCGACACCGACGTCGCGCGCCTGTCCGAGGTTCTGCAGCAACGGCACCAGCTGGCTGTTCAGGAGGTCCACCAGCGTCTGGACCGCGACGTCGTCGTTCAGGCTCAGCCCGCTGCGGTCGACGACGGCATCACGCAACCCGAACAGTCCGGCGAGGATTTCCTCGTGCGCGGCGCGGCTGGCATCGGCGTCCGCCGCAGGCGTCGCGGCCAGCGAGTGCCATTGCCGCAGGATCCGCGCTCCCGCATCCCCTGCCAGCGGATCCCCGAGGACGGCCGGCGCGAGCCGTTCGAACTCGGCGGCGGCGGCGCTCAGGCGAGAGGCCATCGACGGGTCGCCGTGGATCGTCGCCAGCGAGGCCGCATAGTGGTCCTGCACGCTGCGCAGATGACAGGATGCAGGAAACGCTTCATCGCGGCGCGTCTAATACCAAGGTGATACGACGCGCCGAGGCTACCGCCGGCTTGTGTCCGATGTATTACAAACGGTAACAACTCAGGCGGCAGCGCGCGCCAATGCAGGGGCGTCCGGGAGGCACGCGAACGCCTGTAGTGGTTTCCGCGCAATCATCGAGGAGGCGCTCGGCGGTCGCCGGGTTCGCGTGATCGCGATTTATTGCACCGCAGCAACGGCGCCCCGTCCTTCTCATATAATTGCATTCGCCGAAATCGAATAAGACAAAGACGAACATGGCAACAGAGATCGAACGTCGGTTCCTCGTCCGGGACATCGGCTTCTTGGCAGGGAGAAGCGGCGACCGGATCGTGCAGGGCTACGTCGCGAAGGAGCCGGGCGCGATGACGACACGGGTGCGCCTGCGCGCGGGCCGGGGTTATCTGACCCTGAAAAGCCCGCGCTATGGGCTGTCGCGCCAAGAGTTCGAATACGAGATTCCCGCCGACGACGCGCGCTGCATTCTCGAGCATCAGTGCGGCAACCGGCTGATTCGCAAAACCCGCTACCTCGTCCCGTTCGCCGCCCATGTTTTCGAGATCGACGTGTTCGAAGGGCGCCATGCCGGCCTGATCGTGGCCGAGGTCGAACTGCGGGGCGAGGGCGAAGCGGTCGCGCTGCCGCCCTGGGTCGGGACCGAAGTCACTTACGACAAGCGATATTCGAACTTCGCCCTGTCGCACTTCGAAGGTCCCACGCTCCCCGACCTCCGGATCGCCTATGCGGCGCCGATGCACCCGGCGGCCCACCCGGCCTGCGCCGGAATCGCGCACTGAGACGAGGGGTTTCCGGGCCCGGTTCGGCAAGGCCATAATGCCGGAGGCGTGCGGCGACCTGCGATAGTCGCGACACCCCTTGACCCGGACCACGACGACCGGCGCGGCGCGGGGCCCCGTCATGGATCGGGTTCCGGGACGGCCCGTTCGCCGGCACGAGCCTTTCGACCGACAGGGGACGGCTTCCCGATGAACAGGAATTCGCCGCAAATCGAGACCGATCCGCCGCGCACGCGGCCCGCCTTGCCCGCCGCGGTCTGGATGCTCGGCTTCGTCAGCCTGCTGATGGACGTGTCGTCGGAGCTGATCCACAGTCTGTTGCCGGTCTTCCTCGTGACCTCGCTCGGGGTCGGCGCGCTGACGGTCGGCTTGATCGAGGGCGCCGCGGAAGCGACGGCGTTGATCGTCAAGGTGTTCTCCGGTGTCCTGTCGGACTACTGGGGACGGCGCAAACCGCTCGCGGTGTTCGGCTATGGCCTCGGCGCGCTGTCGAAACCGCTGTTCGCGCTGGCGACGACTTCCGGGATGGTGCTCGCGGCTCGCCTGATCGACCGTGTCGGTAAAGGCATTCGCGGCGCGCCGCGCGACGCGCTGCTCGCCGACCTCGCCCCCGCAAGCGTGCGCGGCGCCGCGTTCGGCCTGCGCCAGTCGCTCGACACGGTCGGCGCGTTCGTCGGGCCGCTGCTCGCGGTCGGGCTGATGCTCGTGTGGGCGAACGACTTCCGGGCGGTCTTCTGGGTCGCGATCATCCCGGGTTTCCTGTCGGTCGCGCTGCTGATCGTCGGCGTGCGCGAGCCGAAACGGCCGGGCGACGCGGGCCCGGTCAACCCGATCCGGCGCGAGAACCTGAAGCAGCTGTCGCGCGCGTACTGGTGGGTCGTCGCGATCGGCGCGATGTTCACGCTCGCGCGCTTCTCGGAAGCCTTTCTCGTGCTGCGCGCGGCCGACGGCGGTCTGCCGATCGCTTACACGCCGTTCGTGCTGATCGGCATGAACGTCGTCTATGCGCTGGCGGCGTATCCGTTCGGACAGCTGTCCGATCGCGTCAGCCACCCGACGCTGCTCGCGGTCGGCCTCGTCGTGCTGATCGCCGCGGACGCCGCGCTCGCGTCGAGCACGCACTGGGGCGCGCTCGCGCTCGGTATCGGGCTGTGGGGCCTGCACATGGGGATCACGCAGGGACTGCTGGCGCGAATGGTGGCCGACACCGCGCCGGCGGCGCTGCGTGGCACGGCGTTCGGTTTTTTCAATCTCGTCAGCGGCGTCGCGATGCTGATCGCGAGCGCGCTTGCAGGCTGGCTGTGGGACGCGTTCGGCGCGTCGTGGACCTTCGCCGCCGGCGGCGGGCTCGCGGCCGTCGCGCTGCTGGCGATGCTCCTGCAGCTGCGCCCTGCGGCGTCCGGCGTTTGACGCTCGTGCTCGCCCCTTACCGGACCGCGCGCGACTTCGCCTTACTGCAGCGCCGCCAGCGCCGCCGCGTAGTCCGGCTCGTTCTTGATTTCATCGACGAGTTGCGAATGCAGCACCTTGTTGTCCGCGTCGAGCACGACGACCGCGCGCGCCGTCAGTCCCGCGAGCGGACCCGACGTCACTTCGACGCCGTAGTCGCGCATGAAGCCGCGGCCCCGCATCGTCGACAGGGTGACGACATTGTCGAGCCCTTCGGCGACGCAGAAGCGCTTCGCCGCGAACGGCAGGTCGCCCGACACGATCAGTACCACCGTGTTGTCGAGCTTGCCCGCCTCGGCGTTGAACTTGCGCGTCGACGTGGCGCACGTCGGCGTGTCGAGGCTCGGCACGATGTTCAGCACCTTGCGCTTGCCGGCGTAGTTGTCGAGCGTGACGTCGGCGAGATCGGCGCCGACCAGCGACAGCGGCGGCGCCGTGTCGCCCTTCTGCGGGAACTTGCCGGCGAGTTCGATCGGATTGCCGCCCAGGGTAACGGTGCTCATGCTGTGTCTCCTCTTTGGGTTCTGTGTCGCGATGCCTACGTCGTGGCTAGTCTAGTCGCGAACGCGGCGCGAGGGAAAGGCGGCGTCGCCGGGTTGGCGGCGGGCGACGCTTCCGGCGCCCGGATCGGTCGCAGACGTAATCCCGAACCCCTATCCCGACGCCCCGCATCGGCGCTTAAAATCCAGGTTCGGCACGGAGGCGGAAATGATGATGAGCACATCGTTCGGGACGGCTGGCGGATTCCTTTCGCGGTGCACGGCGGCACTGTCGCTCGTCGCCGCGCTCACGCTGCCGGCCCCGCTTGCGCTCGCGGCCGACGAGGACATCCGCTACGTCGTCCGTCCCGGCGACAATCCTTGGAACCTGACCCAGCGCTATCTGAGGAGCATCGACTACTGGCCGCGTCTGCAGAAATACAACCGGATTGAACAGCCCAACGCAATCCCCCCGGGCACCGTGCTGCGCATCCCCGTCGCGTGGTTGCGCGGCGAACCCGCGACGGTCCGGGTCTCCGACCTCAACGGTGCGGCCGAGCTGCGTCGGGATGGTGAAACGACACCGTTGGCAAGGGACATGACGCTCTCGAGCGGCGCGGTGATCCGCACCGGGGAAGAGACCAGCGTGGTGCTGGAATTTCCCGACGGCAGCCGCAGTCGTATCGGCGAGGATTCCGAAGTGCGCGTCACCGAGGTGCGGCAGCTGAACGCTTCCGACGCGCAGCAGATCGAGTTGCAGTTGCTGCGCGGACGACTCGAGAATGACGTCGAACCGGTCGGCAAGGGCGGGGGCCGCTTCAGGATCCGGACGCCGGCCGGCGTCGCCGCCGTGCGCGGCACGGAGTTCCGCGTTGCGGCGTCCGATGGGGGCGCGCGCGCCGAGACCGTCAGCGGCGAAGTCTCGCTGAGCAATCCACGCGGCGACGTCCGCCTGCGCGCGGGCACCGGTTCGATGGTCGTCCCGGGGCGGGCCCCCGAGCGCGCGTCGGCGCTGCTCGCCGCGCCGCAGCTCGGGACGCTGCCGGAGCGCGTCGAGCGCCTGCCGTTTGCGCTGCCTTTTCCGGTGGTCGCGGGGGCACTGCGCTACCGCACGCAGCTCGCGCCGCGGGACACCGCGGCCGCCGTCACATCCGACCAGGTCGGCAGTGCGCCGGAAGTCCCCGGCCACGCCGAGCTTGGGGACGGGAACTACGTGATGCGCGTGCGGGCGATCGATGAGCGCGGACTCGAAGGGCTCGACGCCAGGCGCGAGATCGTCGTCGACGCCCGCCCCGAGCCGCCGTTCCCGACCCTGCCGGTGCAGGACGGCGTCGTCGTCGACGACCGCATCGCGTTCGGCTGGACCCGCAGCGTCGAACCCGGGCAGTACCATTTCCAGCTCGCCGCCGACGAAACCTTCGGCACGCTGCTGGCCGACAGCGAACATCTCGACGAGCCCGGCGTGGCGCTCGACATCGCGCTCGCGCCCGGCCGCTATTTCTGGCGTGTCGCGCTGACGACCGCCCCCGAGGGACACGGGCCGTTCTCCGACGTGCAGCGGCTGCGCCGACCGCCGCCGGGCCCGTCCGCCGAAGCGCCCCAGGCGCGCGACGGCCGCCTCGAACTGCGCTGGCGCGGTGCCGGCGAGAGCGCCCGCTACGAGCTGCAGTTCGCGCGCGAGGCGGATTTCGCGGCGCCCGACTTCAGCGTCGAAACGCGTGACGCTGTGCTGTCGATCGAGACGCCCCCGCCCGGCACCTACTATGTGCGCATCCGCAGCTTCGAGCCCGACGGCGCCGCCGGGCCGTGGGGCAAGCCGCAGCAGTTCGTCGTCCCGGCGAACCACTGGCGGGCACTGGTGGTCCTGTTGCCGCTGCTGTTCGCGCTATGACCCGTGCCGGGTTCGCGCGAGCGCTCGGATCCCGCGGCGGCTGGCTGCTCGCGATGCTGCTCGCCGGCGTGGCCCTGCTCGGCCAGTGGGCGCCGCTGCAACGCCTCGACCTGTTCGCCTACGACGCGCTCGAGCCTCTGTTTCGCCCGACGGGCAAGCCCCCGGATTCGGTGATCGTCGCGATCGACGACGCGAGCCTTGCGGCGATCGGGCGCTGGCCGTGGAGCCGCGGCGTACACGCCAGGTTCGTCGACCGCCTCGCGGAGGCGGACGCCGCGGCCGTCGCCATCGCGGTCCTGTTCGCCGAGCCCGGCCCCGGTGACGAGCAGTTCGCAGCGGCGATCGCGCGCTCGGGACGGGTCGTGCTGGCGGTTGCGCCGCGGAGCGCGGGTCGCGGCCGCCCCGGCGTCGTCGAGACCCGGCCGACGCCGCTGCTCGGCACGCCGGCCGCGGCACTCGGTCACGTCGATGTCGCGATCGACGCCGACGGCCTCGCGCGCCGCACTTTCCGCCATGCGGGCAGCGGCTCGCCGCAGTGGCCGGCGCTGGCGCTCGCGACACGGCAGCTCGCCGAGCGTCACGGCGGCGACGCCGGCATCCGGCCGGTCGGCGGCGGGCAGCGAAAGACCTCGACCGTCTGGGTGCGCGACGGGGAAATGCTGCTGCCCTATCCGGACGCACGCACCGCGCCCGTCGTGATGTCGGCCGTCACGCTGCTCGACCAGCCGGCGCGCTCGGCCGCGCTACGCGAGAAGGCGGTGTTCATCGGCACGACCGCGAGCGGACTCGACGGCGGACTGACGACGCCGGCATCGCATCGGATCGGGCGGATGCCCGCCGTCGAGTTCCATGCCCGTGCCTACGAAGCGCTACGCAGCGGCCAGGTTTATCGCACCGCCGCAACGGCGCTGACGCTGGCCGTCGCGCTGCTGTTCCTCGCCGTGCCAGCCGTCGTCGGGACGCCTCTGCGCCTCGGCCGCGCAATCGGTGTCGGCAGCGCGATCCTGCTGCCGGCGCTCGCGAGCGGCGCCGTCCTCGCGCTGGCTCAGCTATGGATCTCCCCGGTCGCGGCGACGATCGGCTTTGCGATCGGCTATCTCGTCTCGTTCGCCGTCGAGCTTCGGCGCACCCGCCGCGGACTGCGGCGTGCACAACGGGACGCGGATGCGACGCTGCGCTCGATCGCCGACGCCGTCGTTACCGTCGACGCAGCGTCCCGCATCGTGCTGATGAATCCGGTCGCCGAGCGTCTCACCGGGATCGCGCTCACCGACGCGCAACAGCGCCCGCTCGGCCCGCTGCTCGGCGCATTCACCGGGCAGGGCGCGCACATCGAAGAGACGCTCCGCGCATGCCTGCAAAAGCGCGAGATGATCCACCTGCCCGATCCGATCGAGTGGTGCGCGCCGGGCGGCGGAGCCTGCGCGCTGCGCCTGACGGTCTCGCCCCTCGGCAAACGCGACGGCGCAGTGCTCGCGTTCAACGACATCACCGAGACCCTCGCCGCGACGTCGCGGCTCGAACACGAGGCCACGCACGACCCGCTGACCGGGCTGCCGAACCGCGCGCTGCTGCTCGACCGCCTGCACCACGCGCTCGCGCTGGCCGAGCGCCGCCGCACGACGATGGCACTGCTGTTCGTCGACCTCGACCGCTTCAAGCGCATCAACGACACCCTCGGCCACCACGCCGGCGACCGCGTGCTCCAGGTCGTCGCGGCTCGCCTCACGGCGGCAGTGCGCAGCGGCGATACCGTCGCGCGCTGGGGCGGCGACGAGTTCGTCGTGCTGATGGAGAACCTCGACGACCACCTCGACGCCGGCCTCGTCGCGCGCAAGATGCTGGACCTGCTCGGGTGCGATGTCGAAGCGGAGCCGGGCACCTCGCTCGTGCTCTCGTGCAGCGTCGGGATCGGCATCGGGCCGCGGGACAGCACCGACGCCGGCACGCTGCTGCTGATGGCCGACCGCGCGATGTATCGGGCGAAGCTCGAAGGCGGCACCGGCTACACCTTCTATTCGCCCGAGATGAATACCTCGTCGCGCGACCGGCTGAAGATGGAAAGCGCGCTGCGCGTCGCGCTGCAGAACCGCGAGTTCGAGCTCCATTACCAGCCGCAGGTCGACGTCTGCAGCGGCGATCTCGTCGGCCTGGAGGCCCTGATCCGGTGGCGACGGGCAGACGGCGAGTTGATCAGGCCGGATGCGTTCATCCCCGCCGCGGAGGAAAGCGGCCTGATCCGCAGCATCGGCGAGTGGGTCATCCGCGAGGCGGTCGCGCAGGCCGCGCGGTGGAAGGCCGACGGCCTGGCGGCGGTCCCGATCGCCGTCAACGTCTCGGCGCAGCAATGCTCTGACATGAGCATCGTCGACACGATCCAGGGCGCGCTCGCCGACAACGGCGTCGAACCGGGGATGCTCAAGATCGAGCTCACGGAGTCGACCGCGATGCGCGACGCCGAGCGCGTCGCGCAGCTGCTGTACAGCGTCGACCGGCTCGGCGTCGGCGTCACCGTCGACGATTTCGGCACCGGCTACTCGTCGCTGTCGCTGCTCCGGCGCTTTCCGATCTCGGAACTGAAGATCGACAAGAGCTTCGTCCATGACATCGCCAACGACGGCGACGACGCGGCAATCGTGCGCGGCACGATCGCGCTCGCGCACGGTCTTGGCATGACGGTGGTCGCCGAGGGCGTCGAGACGCAGTCCCAGCTGCACTTCCTCGCCCGCTACGGGTGCAACGTCGCGCAAGGGCTGCTGTCATCCCCACCGCTGCCGGCCGACGAAGTGCGCCGGTGGCTCACGGCCACGGCGCGGCCTGGCATGCGGCGGGCCGCGCTGTAGCGACGCTCCGGGCCTGGTGGCCGCACCGACCGTTCAGAATAGAATGGAGTCCCGCCCGAGACCTGTCCTTCCAATGAGCGATTTCCGCGACAACGCATCGCGCCGCCCGATCCTGAGCCATGCCAGCCGTCCGCTGACGGTGACGATCGCCGCGTGGAACGAATGCGGCGAGCGCGTGCCGACCGCGATTGCCGGCGAGTTTCCGCTGACCCTCTACGTCGATCGCCGCGAGATCGTCACGTTGATGACGCTCGGGGCGGCGCCGGAAGCGCTCGCGATCGGCTGGCTGCGCAACCAGCGCCTCGTCACGCGCCTCGACGACATCGCGTCGGTCCAGGTCGACTGGGACAGCGACGCGGTCGCGGTGACGACCCGTCACGGGCTGCGCGACGCCGACGAGCGGCTCGGCAGCCGGACGGTGACATCGGGTTGCGGTCAGGGCACGGTGTTCGGCGGCCTGATGGACGAGATCGACGCGGTCCGCCTGCCCGCCGACCGGCGCCTGACCCAAGCCACGCTTTACGCTTTGATGGAAGCCGTGCGGCATCACGAGTCGATCTACAAGCAGTCCGGCGCCGTGCACGGCTGCGCGCTCGCCGCGGCCGATGGCGACGCCTGCCGGATCCTGATGTTCGTCGAGGACGTCGGGCGGCACAACGCGGTCGACGCGATCGCGGGCCAGATGTGGCTCGACGGCCTCGAAGGCGGCGACAAGAT
The DNA here is from genome assembly GCF_036675785.1 of Aromatoleum sp. NCBI lineage: Bacteria > Pseudomonadati > Pseudomonadota > Betaproteobacteria > Rhodocyclales > Rhodocyclaceae > Aromatoleum > Aromatoleum sp. The sequence goes on along the minus strand of NZ_JAKFEF010000024.1, from coordinate 2,459 downwards.
TTTCTACACGACGGGGCGGCTGACGTCCGAAATGGTCATCAAGACTGCGCAGATGGGCATCCCCTTTCTCGTGTCGCGCTCGGGCCTGACGCAGATGGGGTGGGAGATCGCGCGCCGGGTCGGCCTGACGATGATCGGGCGCGCGCAGGGCAGGCATTACCTGCTGTTCACCGGAGAGGAGCGTTTTTCGCGATGAGTGCATCCCGTGACGGAATCACTGGCGTCGTGCTCGCCGGCGGCCTCGGCCGGCGGATGGGTGGCGTCGACAAGGGGCTCGCCGAGTTCCGCGGGCGGACGATGGTCGAGTGGGTGCTCGAGCGCCTGCGCCCGCAAGTCGACGAGCTGATCATCAACGCGAACCGGAACGGCGAACGCTACGCGGCATTCGGCTACCCGGTGTTCGCCGACGAGATCGAAGGCTTTGCCGGGCCGCTCGCCGGCCTGCACGCCGCGCTGTCGCGCGCATCGCATCCGCTCGTCGCGACGGCGCCGTGCGACTCGCCGTTCCTGCCCGCCGACCTCGTCGTGCGGCTGCACACGGCGCTCGCGGCGGCCGGCGCCGAGCTTGCCGTCGCACGCACCTTCGACCAGCCCCATCCGGTGTTCTGCCTGTGCCGCCGCGACGTGCTGCCGCATCTCGAAGCCTTCCTCGCGGCGGGCGGGCGCAAAGTGGATCGTTGGTACGCTACGCTGAAGATCGTCGAAGTGCGCTTCGACGACGAGGAAGAAGCTTTCCGCAACATCAATACGGCGGACGAGCTGCGGAACCTGTCGGCGCAAGGCTGAGCGGGGCGGCGCCACACGAGCACCTGGACACCGCAGCAGGCGTCTGGCGAAGGGTGCGCCGGCCCGGACGGTCGTCGCGCGCCGGCGAAATCTCGTTCGGCCGTCTACTTCGGCAGCCGCTTGTGTAACCCGGCCACGCCGGGCGCCACGGTTTCCGCTCCCGCTCCTCCGGCAGCCGCCTCGCGCGCCGCCCCCTCATCCTGCCGCCCGAACGCGACGTCGACGACGAAGTCGGCGACCTGCCGCGGATCGTTGAGATCGAGGCACGGCAACGGCGTCTCCAGCGGCGCGTCCGTCACGATCGCGACGATGTCAGGGTCGTCGGGAAAGAGCAGCGGCTCGCCGACTTCGGCGCGAAAGACCTCGATTTTCGGAATCGGCGCGTGCTTGAAGCCTTCGACGAGCACGAGGTCGCAGTCGGACAACTTGCCGAGCAGCATCTCGAGCGGCAATTCCGGCTCACCGCGCAGTTCATGCATCAGTGACCAGCGGCGGCCCGAGCTGACGAGCACTTCGCGGCATCCGGCATTGCGGTGACGCCACGAGTCCTTGCCTTCGTGGTCGATGTCGAACGTGTGGTGCGCGTGCTTGATCAGCGATACAGCGAGGCCGCGCGCGCCGAGCAGCCCGATGACCTGCTCGATCAGCGACGTCTTGCCGCTGCCCGACCAGCCGGCGAATCCGATGACTTTCATGCGCCGTTCCTCGTCACCGGGCCGAAACGTCCCGCCGTCCCGGGTTCGACCCGCAGGAGCCGCCGCTGCCCGCCGAACCCCATTGCCCGCTTCACGCTACCCGCGGCACGTCAGCGTCGCGCGAGATCGTGCAGGCGGGCGATGCGTTCCTCCGTCGACGGGTGCGTCGAAAACAGTCCGCGCAGCCCGCCGCCGGACAGCGGATTCATGATCATCATCTGCGCGGTCTCGGGGTGCGCCTCGGCGGTCTGCATCGGGATTCCCTTCGCATGCGCGTCGATCTTCGCGAGCGCGCTCGCGAGCGCTTCGGGGTCGCCCGAAATGTCCGAACCTTCGTGATCCGCGCCGAATTCGCGCGTGCGCGAGATCGCCATCTGGATCACCATCGCCGCGATCGGCGCGAGGATCATCACGAGGATCTGCAGCGCCGGGTGCGGGCGGTCTTCGTCGCGGCCGCCGAAGAACATGCCGAACTGCGCGAGCACCGAGATCGCGCCGGCGACGGTCGCCGAAATCGTCGAGATCAGGATGTCGCGGTTCTTCACGTGCGCGAGCTCGTGCGCCATCACGCCGCGCAGCTCGCGCTCGGACAGCATGCGGATGATGCCGGTCGTCGCCGCCACGGCGGCGTTCTCCGGATTTCGCCCGGTCGCGAACGCGTTCGGCTGCGCCTCGTCGATGATGTAGACCTTCGGCATCGGCAACTGCGCGCGGAAGGCGAGCTCGCGGACCATGTTGTAGAGGTACGGCGATACGGTCTCGTCGACCTGCCGTGCCTTGTACATCTTCAGCACCATCTTGTCGGAGAACCAGTACGCCCATAGGTTCATCGCGCCGCCGAACAGCAGCGCCAGCAGCATCCCCTGCCGACCGCCGATCATCGCGCCGATGGCGCCGAACAAGGCGACGATGCCCGCCATGAGAATCGACGTCTTGACCCAGTTGCCGAACATGTTTTCGTTTCCTTCCTTTATCCGT
>NZ_JAKFEF010000078.1:0-11115 GCF_036675785.1 Aromatoleum sp. | reverse complement strand
GGAGTTCGGATCGCGCTCGGGCCCGACGCCCAGGTCGACTTCGCCCGAGAACACGCGCGACACGACGCTCTCGACCGCGCAGTCGACGAGGTGGATCTCGACATCCGGGTACTCGGCGCGGTAGCGCGCGATGACTTCCGGCAGCAGCGTGCAGGACATCAGCTGCGGCGCGGCGATGCGCACGAGCCCTTTCTTCAGCGCCTTCAGGTTCGTGACCTCGTCGATGACGCCGTCGAGGTCGAGCAGCGTCTTGTCGATCAGCGGGTAGATCGCGCCGCCGACTTCGGAGAGCTGGATCCGGCGCGTGCTGCGGTCGAAGAGGCGCACGCCGAGCGACTGCTCGAGCTCCTTGATCAGCCCGCTCAGCGCGGACTGCGTGACGAACAGGCTTTCGGCGGCGAGCGTGAAGCTGCCGGTGCGGGCGACCGCGACGAAGGCGCGCAACTGGCGGAGCGTGATAGTCATCAGATAATCCGATAAACGAATCTTGAAAAGTCGTTTGAATGATAGATCGTTTTCGACTGTAATCCACTCATCCGCTGCGCGACGCAGACGGGATGCGGGCCGGGGCGCAACGTGCGCGGCCGACAAACAAAGGATGGGGACAGACATGACGCAGCTCATCAAGAAGATTCACCACGTGGCGTACCGCTGCAAGGACGCGCTCGAAACGGCGCGCTGGTACGAGAAGCATCTGGGCATGAAGCTCGTGCTGTCGATCGCCGAAGACTCGGTGCCCTCGACCGGCGAAGCCGATCCGTACATGCACATCTTCCTCGACGCGGGCATGGGCAACATCCTCGCGTTCTTCGAACTGCCGACCCGCCCGGCGATGGGCCGCGACCCGAACACACCGGCGTGGACGCAGCACCTCGCGCTCGAAGTCGAGTCGATGGACGTGCTGATGGCGGCGAAGGCGCGCCTCGAAGCCGAGGGCATCGAGGTCGTCGGCCCGACCGACCACGCGCTGTTCCAGTCGATCTACTTCTTCGATCCGAACGGCCACCGCCTCGAACTCGCCGCGAACACCGCGTCGCCGAAGATGCTCGAAGCGCTCGACCAGGTGAAGTGGGACATGCTCGAAGAGTGGGCGCGGACGAAGAAGGCGCCGAAGCACGCGGCATGGATGCACGACGGCAGCTACAAGGAGATGTTCAAGTGAAACTCGCGACCCTCAAGCAAGGCGGCCGCGACGGCACGCTCGTCGTCGTCAGCCGCGATCTCGCCCGCTGCCGCGCCGTGCCGGCGATCGCCCGCACGCTGCAGGCGGCGCTCGACGGCTGGAGCGACTGCGAGCCGCAACTGCGCCAAGTGTACGAGGCGCTCAACAGCGGCGCGGTCGATTCGCAGCCGTTCGACCAGGCTGCGTGCCACTCGCCGCTGCCGCGCGCCTACCAGTGGGCGGACGGCTCTGCCTACCTCAACCACGTCGAACTCGTGCGCCGCGCGCGCAACTCGGAAGTGCCGGAAAGCTTCTACACCGACCCGCTGATGTACCAGGGCGGCTCGGACAGCTTCATCGGTCCGCGCGATCGCGTCGTCGCCGACGAGGCCTGGGGGATCGACTTCGAAGCCGAAGTCACGGTCATCACCGGCGACGTGCCGATGGGCGCGACGCCCGAAGAGGCCGCGAAGGCGATCCGCCTCGTGATGTTGGTGAACGACGTCAGCCTGCGCGGCCTGATCCCGAACGAGCTCGCGAAAGGTTTCGGCTTCTTCCAGTCGAAGCCGGCGTCGGCGTTCAGCCCGGTGGCGGTCACGCCCGACGAATTGGGCGACGCATGGCGCGACGCGAAGGTGCATCTGCCGCTCGTCGTGCATCTGAACGACCGCCTCTTCGGCAAGCCGAACGCCGGCGTCGACGCGACGTTCAATTTCGGCCAGCTCGTCGCCCACGTCGCGAAGACGCGCGAGCTCGAAGCCGGCTCGATCATCGGCTCGGGCACCGTGTCGAACAAGGCGGGCGACCTGTGGGGCTCGTCGATCGAGCATGGCGGCGTCGGCTACTGCTGCCTCGCCGAAGTGCGCACCTGGGAGACGATCGAGCGGGGCAAGGCGGAGACGCCGTTCCTGCGCGACGGCGACACGGTGCGGATCGAGATGTTCGATGCCGGCGGCCGCAGCGTCTTCGGCACGATCCGGAACACGGTCCAGGCGCTTCGCCACTGAGACCGGCGACCCGCGCGCGGCCCGTAGAAGGCCGCCGCGGACCTTCGCGCACCGCCATGCCGGACGTGCGATTACGACAACAACCGAGACAGGTTTCACGGTGCAGCAGTCATCAGGGGCGGTCGCGTGCGTCGATATCGCCGGCGTCCTCGACCACGGTCCCCTCACGTCGATGCAGAATGTCGTCGTCATGATCGCGGCGTTCGTGATCGTCATGGACGGCTTCGACGGCCAATTGATCGGGTTCGCGATCCCGATGCTGATCGACGAGTGGGGCATCACGCGCAACGCCTTCGCGCCCGCGGTCGCCGCGGGCCTCGTCGGCATGGGCCTCGACGGCATGTTCGGGGGCGTCGTCGCCGACCGCGTGGGCCGTCGCCGACCGGCGGCCCACGCGCTCGAAGCCGGTTAAACGACTTCCCAACCCGAATACGGCCCCGAACCGGTCGATTGCTTCCACGGGCAGGCCGCGTCGATTGCGACGCGCCCGCCAGATCAGTCAGGAACAACAATGAAGCTCTACACCTACTTCCGCAGTTCCGCCGCGTACCGTGTGCGGATCGCGCTGAACCTGAAGCAGCTCGCGTACGACGCGGTGCCGGTGCACCTCGTGCGCGGCGGCGGCGAGCAACGCCAGCCCGAATATCTCGCGCTGAATCCCGCCGGCCTCGTGCCGACGCTCGTCGACGGCCCGGACACGCTGTCGCAGTCGCTCGCGATCATCGAGTACCTCGACGAGATGCACCCCGAGCCGTCGCTGCTGCCCGGCAGCGCCGCGGACCGCGCGCGCATCCGCGCGATCGCGCAGGCGATCGCGTGCGACATCCACCCGATCAACAACCTGCGCGTGCTGCAATACCTCACGCGCGAGTTCGGCGTCAGCGACGCGCAGAAGAACGCGTGGTACCGGCACTGGACCGAAGCCGGGCTCGCCGCGGTCGAGGCGATGCTCGCCGGTGACCCGCGCACGGCTGCGTTCTGCCACGGTGACACGCCGACGCTCGCCGACTGCTGCCTCGTGCCGCAGGTGTTCAACGCGCGCCGCTTCGGCTGCGACCTGACGGCGATGCCGACGAGCCTCGGCATCGCCGAGCGCTGCGCCGGGCTGGATGCGTTCCGCCGCGCCGCGCCCGAGCAGCAGCCGGACGCCGAGTGACGGTTCGTCCGGTCCGCACTTATTCCGATTTCCCGACACTAGGCGTTTCGCCCGCGACCTTCGCGGCGCGTGCGCCGCTTCGAACGCGAGCAAGACGTCATGACTATCGAAAAACCCCTCTGGACGCCGTCGCCCCAGCGTATCGCGAGCGCGAACGTGACGGCCTTTCGTGAAGCGGCGGCGCGGCGCTGGGGCGTTGCGCTGCCCGACTACGACGCGCTGTACGCGTGGTCGGTCGCCGCGCCCGAGCAGTTCTGGACGAGCGTGTGGGATGGCGAAGGCGCCGGCGGCGGCGTGATCGGCGAACGCGGCGGGCGCGTGCTCGTCGACGGCGACCGGATGCCCGGCGCGCAGTGGTTCCCGGACGCGCGGCTGAATTTCGCGCAGAACCTGCTGCGCCGGCGCGATGACGCCGACGCGGTCGTGTTCTGGGGCGAGGACAAGGTGAAGCGCCGCCTGTCGCACGCCGGGCTGTGCCGCGCGGTCGCGCAGTTCGCGGCGGCGCTGCGCGCGCAGGGCGTCACGGCCGGCGACCGCGTCGCTGCGTACATGCCGAACATGCCCGAGACGCTCGTCGCGATGGTCGCCGCGGCGAGCCTCGGCGCGATCTTCACGTCGGCGTCGCCGGATTTCGGTGTGCAGGGCGTGCTCGACCGCTTCGGCCAGACCGAACCGAAAGTGCTCGTCACGTGCGACGGCTACTACTACGGCGGCAAGACGATCGACTGCCTCGCGAAGCTCGCCGAGATCGTGCCGCAGCTGCCGTCGGTGGGGCGCGTCGTCGTCGTGCCCTACGTGTCCGACGCGCCCGACGTGTCGGCGATTCCGGGAGCGCTCCGTCTCGCCGACTTCGTCTCGCCGCACGCGGATGTCGCCGAGATCGCGTTCGAGCCGCTGCCGTTCGCGCATCCGCTCTACATCATGTATTCGTCCGGCACGACCGGCGTGCCGAAATGCATCGTCCATTCGGCCGGCGGCGCGCTGCTGCAGCACCTGAAGGAGCACCGGCTGCACGCCGACGTGAAGCCCGGCGACCGCGTGTTCTACTTCACGACCTGCGGCTGGATGATGTGGAACTGGCTGGTGTCGGCGCTCGGCGCCGGCGCGACGCTGCTGCTCTATGACGGCTCGCCGTTCGCGGCCGACAACCGTATCCTGTTCGACTATGCGGACGCGGAAAGCGCGACGCACTTCGGCACGTCGGCGAAGTTCCTCGACGCGGCGGTGAAGTTCGAGCTGAAACCGCCCGAGACGCATTCGCTGGCGAGCGTGCGCGTGCTGATGAGCACCGGCAGCCCGCTCGTGCCGGAAGGCTTCGACTACGTCTATCGCGACATCAAGGCCGACCTGCAGCTGTCGTCGATCTCCGGCGGCACCGACATCATCTCGTGCTTCGTGCTCGGCAGCCCGGTGCTGCCGGTGTGGCGCGGCGAGATCCAGTGCCGCGGCCTCGGGCTCGCGGTCGATGTCTGGGACGACGACGGGCGCCCGCTGCGCGGCGACAAAGGGGAGCTCGTGTGCACGAAGCCTTTTCCGGCGATGCCGATCGGCTTCTGGAACGACCCGGACGGCGCGAAGTACCGCGCCGCGTATTTCGAGCGCTTCGACGACGTCTGGTGCCACGGCGACTTCTGCGAGATCACCGCGCACGGCGGGCTCGTGATCCACGGCCGTTCGGACGCGACGCTGAACCCCGGTGGCGTGCGCATCGGCACCGCCGAGATCTACCGCCAGGTCGAGAAGCTGCCGGAAGTCGTCGAGGCCATCGTGATCGGGCAGGACTGGTCGCCGCAAAACCCGTATGACGTGCGCGTCGTGCTGTTCGTGAAGCTCGCCGACGGCCTCGTGCTCGACGACGCGCTCGTCGTGCGCCTCAAGGCGGCGATCCGCGAGAACACGACGCCGCGCCACGTGCCCGCGAAGGTGCTGCAGGTCGCCGACATCCCGCGCACGAAGAGCGGCAAGATCGTCGAACTCGCGGTGCGCAACGTCGTGCATGACCGGCCGGTGAAGAACCAGGAGTCGCTCGCGAATCCGGAAGCGCTCGGGTACTTTCGGGAGCGAGCCGAGCTCTGCGCGTGAAGGCGGTCGCCGGCGGGGCACGTCGTCCGGACGGCGGTTTCGCCGTCGCAGCGATGCGTCGACGCCGGCCGACATTGCTGATTAACCCGGCGTTTATTACAACCGTTTGCGCTGAGCTCGAACGGTGTTCGATTGCCGGGCTGACAACGCACGACGCTGCGCGGCATGACGCCGCCGCGGGTCGTCCAACGAAAGGAAACGGACGTGCGACTCGACGACATGCCGGTTGATCCGCAGACGCTGGACTCCGCGATCGGAGCGCGCTCGCGCAGCCCGGCGGCGACGCTCTCTCCGGGGCTGCTGCTGGCGCTGATCACGGCGTGCCTGATGCTCCAGCCGCTGTCGACCGACCTGTACCTCGCGTCGCTGCCGCACCTCGCGCGCTATTTCGAGGCGTCGCCGGCGGCGGTGCAACAGACGCTGTCGCTGTTCGTGATCGGTTTCGGCACCGCGCAGCTCGTCGCCGGGCCGCTGTCGGACCGCTTCGGCCGACGCCCGGTGCTGCTCGGCGGTCTCGCGCTGTACGTCGCCGCGAGCGTCGCGTGCGCGGTGGCGCCGTCGATCGCAGCCTTGAGCGCCGCGCGCTTCGTGCAAGCGATCGGGTGCTGCACCGCCGTCGTCATCGCCCGCGCAGTCATCCGCGACGTCTATTCGCCGGCCGAGGGCGGGCGCGTCGTCGCGCAGGCGAGCAGCTGGATGGGCCTCGCGCCGCTCCTCGGCCCGGTCGTCGGCGCCTACCTGCAGGTCGCGTTCGGCTGGCGCGCCGCGTTCGTCGTGCTGGCCTCCGCCGGTCTCGCCGTGGCGATCGCGACGGTCGTGAAGATGAGCGAGACGAATGCGTACCGCGACCCCGACGCGATGCGTCCTGGCGGGCTCGTCCGCGGGTATCGCGAAATCCTCGGGGCGCCGGTGTTCTGGGCGTACGCGTTACCCGGCGCGTTGTCGTTCGCGTCGATCTTCGTCTTCATTTCCGGCGCCTCCTACGTGCTGATCAACGTCCTCGACGTGCCGACCGCGTATTTCGGCTACGCATGGGGACTCGGCGTCACCGGCTACCTCGCCGGGGCGATGCTGTGCCGAAAGCTTCTCGCGACGATAGGCGTCGACCGGGCGCTATCGCTCGGGACCGCGCTCGGCGCCGTGGCCGGCGTCTTGTTCGCGGCCGCGGTCGCGCTCGGATTCCACCACTGGGCCACCGTCGTCTTCGGCCATTTCGTCATCAGCTTCGCGCACGGCATCAACTGGCCGTGCGCGCAAACCGGCGCCGTCGCGCCGTTCCCGCGGCGTGCCGGGGCCGCCGCAGGAATGCTCGGGTTCATCGTGATGATGGCTGGCCTCTTCGTCGGCGTCGTCGTCGCGGCCAGCCACAACGGCACGCTCGGTCCGATGGCGATGATTTCGGCCAGCCTCGGACTCGCGCTACTGGCGAGCGCGCGCCTCGGCCGACCCGCGACGGGGCGTGACGGCGACCCAGGCGGGTCAGTCTGAGCCGGAGGGAAGGCCCCGAGGCTTCGTTCAGCGACGACGTCGGCGACGGCGATGATCCGCGCCTCGAGGATGATTTCGTCGCCTTCGAGCCCCGTGCGGGCAACCGGAACCGTCGAGCCGCTTGTGGTGTTGCAGGATGGCGTCGGCGATCCGCCACGGGAATTCGATGTTCCTGACGATTTCGAAGCCGGCGGCCGGGTGCGTCTTGATGAACTCGAATTCGATCTCGGACAGGCGCCCGGGGCGCGTAAGGATCTCGGCCGGGACGTTGATCTTGCCGAGGTCGTGGATCATCGCGGCGAGCGCGGTGGCGTGCAGCCGGCCGTCCGACAGGCCGAGTTCCTGCCCGATCGCCCGCGACAGTTCCGCGACCCGATGATGCCGATCGCGTGCCAGCTGCCGCGGATCTCGACGGTCGAGATCGACAGTTCGACCGGCACTTGGCTGCCGTCGCTGCGCATCGCGACCAGTTCGGAAATCTTTCCGATCAGCGCACCGTCGCCGGTGTTGCCGAAGCGGCGGAGGCCGGCGACGCCCCGGGCGCGAAAGCGCTGCGGGACGATCAGCTCGTGCATGCTGCGGCCGATGACTTCATCGGCGGGATAGCCGAAGAGCCGGGTCGCCGCCGGGTTCCAGACACGCGGTCTGCCGCGTCGATGACGATCGTCGCGTCGAGGGCGACGTTGCGGGTCAGGCGCAGCATCTCCTCGCTTTCCAGAAGCTGCTGCTCGACGCGGCGGCGCTCGACCAGTTCGTCCTGCAGGCGGCGATTGCTTTCCGTGACTTCCGCGGTGCGCTGGCGACTTTGATCGCGAGCTCCGCCTCGCTCCGCGCGAGCAGTTCCTTCTCGCGGTTCAGGTGCTGGAACAGCAGAAAACTGCGGCTTCCGGATTCCCTGCAGCACGAGGGCGCGGTAGAGGAAGATGTTCATGCCCTTGTAGGCGAGGGTGTGCAGCAGATCGAGCGCCCCGATGGAGGGAGAGGCGAGGCCGACCAGCAGCAGGAAGGAATTGTCGATCTGGCGGCGCGCGTTCCAGGCCAGCGCCGCGACGCTGAAGATCACGACGATGCGGCAAATCTCGATGAGGGTCTGGAACAGCAGATAGCTGTATTCGGGGTCGCCGTGATCGAGCAGGAGGAGGGCGAAGCCGCCTCAGTGCCAGGCGAAGTCAGCGCTGGAGGTGAGCGACGGTGGCGTGAAGCGGGCGGTCATGCGAACCCTGCTGTCCGTATCCCCGGCACGGGAGCGCGCGCGCGATTTCGGAAGCCGGAGATTCCTTCGTTTAGGGCGAGCACGTCTGCGGGCCGGAGACGCGAGGCGAACGGGCTCGAAGCGGGAGGATTTTAGGCGTTCGGCATTGACATTACGATACGAGAGGTCTTGTCCGTGACCTGCTTCACGCGGTCGGCGGCACGTGCGCGTGGGGGCCGGGCGCACAGCCGTTGCGGTCGCTCGAATCGTGGCGGGCCCGCCCTCGTCGGCCTGCGCGATGCCCGGCTGCCGAGCAACGCGCTGACATGCAAGGCGCAGCTAGAACTCGTTGAACCCCTTGATCTGGCGTCTCGCCTTCTTCGTCGGACGACCGCGCAGGTCGCTGCCCGGCGCCGGTGCGAGGCGTCTCGCCTCCTGCTCGGCGGCGCGGCGCTCGCTGCTGGCTTGCGTTTCCTCGTAGAGCTGGCGGGCTTCGGGCGCGGGGCGGCGCTGCTCGTTGAGACCCTGCACGACGACGGTCCAGCTCGTGTCCCCGATCGCGATGTCCAGCGTGTCGCCGACGCGCAGCTCGCGCGCCGGTTTGACGGTGGTTCCGTTCAGCTTCACGTGCCCGCCGTCGATCGCCTGCGTCGCGAGCGAGCGCGTCTTGTGGAAGCGCGCAGCCCACAGCCATTTGTCGATGCGCATGCGGTCGGGCGGGAGTTTTGCAGGGGGCATGACGGTGGTCGCGCGGGAGAAGTCCGGACTCGGGATCGACGGGCGGAGGCGAGGATACGCGATCGTCGCGGGGCTTTACAGCGGCGCGCCGATGCACCGCGACGGATCGCGCGGCCCTCCCTGCCGCGCGATTCCTCGGTGCCCGATATGCAGTCTTCTCGGCTGTCCGGGTTTCCGCTCGTCAGTGCCGCGCCCGCGCCGCAATCAGCATCAGGAGCGCGAGACCGACCGCCGACAGCGCGTGCGGCTCGGGGACGGGTCTGAGGAAGCCGCGGATCTCGCCGCCCGGAAATGCCGTCGTGTGGATGTTCAGGTAGGCCCCTCCGCTCGCGAGTCCCGCCGCGAAGGCCGCTTCGGCCGCCGATACGCTGGCGCCGTGTAGTTCGAGAAAGGCGGGATTGAAGCTGGATCCGAGGGTCAGGTCCAAAGTCCCTTCGAAGCTGCCTTCGGTGACGCCAGTCGGAAAACCGAGAAAACTCGGCACGGTTGTCGCAGGAATCGAGTTCGTCGGGGGCGGGGCGCAGCAGTGGATATGTGCCGCCGTGGTTCCCGCGGTCAAACCGGAAAACGCGGTCTCGATGGAAAGCCGATGCGTGTCGTCGTCATACACGACGGTCGCGATGCCGGTGCCGGGCGACGCGTTCGGCGGATTTTCCCCGGCACCGGTCAGCGTCGTAGTGAAAGTGATCGGCGCCGCGTGCACGACCCCGACATGCAGGAGCGCCAAGGTTAACGCGAGCAGCGAATGCTTGCCCATCGAGTGCTTGACCATGTTTCGCCTCCTTATGGTGAGCGGCCCTCCGGCAAAGGACTGCCGTGCCGCTCCCATCGGCAAGCGAATGCGACCGCTTGATGCCGGCTCGTCTATCGCACGCCGTGCATCCCGGGCCCTGTACCTTGCTCCCGGCTACATCCGGAAGCCTCCGCGGGTGTGAGACCGCCGGACCGCGAATCGGCCCGGTTCCGTAGGACAAGCAAGAAGGATGCGGTAAGAGCTAACATTTTGAATCGATGCCGAGTTGACGAAGTCCGTGTCGGCCCGAACGGGGCGGCCGTAAAAAATCCTGACGCCTGTTGCCCGCGCGACGCGTCCGCGTGACTGGCAATACGGCGCAATGCGATGCAACAAAATGCACATACCCGAATTTACGGCGCCGGAAGATGCATTACGATGCATCATTCCCGGCGGGAGTTGACTTGAGTCAATGAGATATGCACTGGAATGCGTATGATGCACGATCATGCATGGCGCAAGAATTTCGACGGTTTCGTGTCTCGCGCTTCAGTTGATACGCGAAGCCGTTTGAAGCTCTCAACGAACGAATCAGGAAGCCGAAGCAAACAGAATCGGCGCCGGAAGGTCCAACGAGGCGTCGAAGGAAGGTTACGGATTCCGGATGCTCCGGAATGCGCCGCCCAGCGAGGAGACGAGTGAAACCCACCGACATTGCCAACCCCGACTATCTGCACAAGGTCGTGGATTGCCAGTGGGCCTGCCCGGCCCACACCCCCGTTCCCGAATACATCCGGCAGATCGCCGCCGGGGATTTCGCGACGGCCTACATGATCAACTGGCGCTCGAACGTCTTTCCCGGGATTCTCGGTCGCGTTTGCGACCGCCCGTGCGAACCGGCGTGCCGGCGCGGACGCGTCGACACGGAGCCGGTCGCGATCTGCCGCCTCAAGCGCGTCGCGGCCGACTTCAAGGACGACATCGACGAGCTGCTGCCGAAGGCGCCGGCGGCGAAGAACGGCAAGCGCATCGCCTGTGTCGGCGCGGGACCGGCTTCGCTGACGGTCGCACGCGACCTCGCGGTGCTCGGCTACCAAGTCACCGTGTTCGACAGCGGCACGTCGGCCGGCGGCATGATGCGTAGCCAGATCCCGAAATTCCGCCTGCCCGACAGCGTGATCGACGAGGAGTGCGGCTACATCGCCGGGCTCGATGTCGAGATGCGGCTGGGTGCCTGGATCGCGAGCCTGCGCGACCTCCTCGCCGGAAGCTGGGACGCAGTGTTCGTCGGCACCGGCGCGCCGCGCGGGCGCGATGCGGACCTGCCCGGACGCAAGGAAGCCGCGGCGCACATCCACGTCGGCATCGACTGGCTGTCAAACGTCGCGTTCGGTCATGTCACGAGCATCGCGAAGCGCGTCATCGTCCTCGGCGGCGGCAATACCGCGATGGACTGTTGCCGCTCCGCCCGCCGCCTCGGCGGCGAGGACGTGCGGGTCGTCGTCCGCAGCGGCTTCGACGAGATGAAGGCGTCGCCGTGGGAAAAGGAGGACGCGC
>NZ_JAKFEF010000036.1:0-2185 GCF_036675785.1 Aromatoleum sp. | reverse complement strand
CTGGCGGGTGTCGCCGTCGCGCTGGTGGTGTTGGTCTCCGCCGGCGCCGGCGGGCAGCAGGCGCAGGCCGCAACCGTGAAGCGCTACGTCGCGCTGGGTGACTCCTACACGTCCGGCGAGGGCGCGTTTGACTACATGGCGGCGGGGAAGGGCCGTCCGCAGCGGTGCCACCGCTCGCGCAACGCGTACTCCCAGCTGCTCGCCGCACGCCTGCGCGGCGGGGTCAAGCACGAGCCCACACGCGACTTCTGGGCGTGCTCGGGCGACGAGGTCCCGCAGCTGATCGCCAACCAGCTCGGTGCGCTGAACCGCAACGTCGCGGTCGTCACCGTCGGGATCGGCGGCAACGACTCGGGCTGGATCGCCGCCATCAAATCCTGCATGGCGGACGCCATCCTGCACCCGACGCCCGGCACCGGAAAGGGCTGCAACCGGATCATCGCCGACGTCTTCGCCGTCAAGCTGCCGCAGCTGCGCACCCGGCTGCGCGAGGCCTACGGGCTCATCAAGGCCAAGGCGCCCAACGCGAAGGTCATCGTGCTCGGCTATCCGGCGATCTTCGAGGACAGCTACCGATCGACGTTCTGCGCCAGCGTCGGCCCGCTGACGCGCGGAGCCCGCTCTGACCTGCGCAAGGCCGCCGTGCAGCTCGACGGCGAGATCGGGGCGATCGCCGCCGAGTTCGGCCTGCGCTTCGTGGACCCGCGCGACGCGTTCAAGGATCACCGGATCTGCGGGCCCAAGGCGGACTGGATCCACGGCATCACCCGCGGGCGCAATGGCGAGCCGAAGATCTCGCCGACGACGTTTCACCCCAACCGCGACGGTCAGCGCGGCTTCGCGGACGTGATCGCCGCGGCCAATCCTGACGTCTTCAAGTAGCGCGCCGCGCGGCGCAGCGCGGGGGTGTGGCGATTTCCGTCCTCACAGTGGACGCAACTCGCCACACCCCCCAGCGCAGGCCCCGGACGAGACGCCGTCACCCCGCCAACTCACACCCGTCAGAGATGCAGTGCGCCGCCGGCCGCACGACCGCGGCGCGACAGCGCATCCGCCAAGCGCGCGGCGTCTAGGCCGCGATCTTCTGCGTGCGCTTCTCGCGCGCGATCTCGCGCTCGGGCCGCTCCGGGCGCGGCATGCGCGTGGTCATGTGCTTGCGCCACCCGCCGACGAGCCCGACCTTCCACGCGTAGTAGCCCGCCTTGCCGGGGATCGCCGAGAAGTCCATCTTCACGAGATGGCTCAGGGCGCGGCGGGTCAGGTACGCCGTGCGCAGCGCGTGGCCCAGGCGCGGATAGAGCTTCTGCTCCTCGGTGCTCGCCCGGACGCGCTTGAGCAGCTGCTTCCACAGCCACTCCGGCGGCCGCCACAGGGTGAGCGTGTACAGCAGGAGGTTGTTCACCCGCGGCGGGATCGACATGAACGTCGCGGAGATCTCCTCGATGTCGATCCCCCGCTCCTTCATCGCCTTCTCGAGCTCGGTGTTCGGGATGACCTTCAGGGAGTAGATGAACAACGTGTACGGCCGCTCCATGTCGTAGAGCAGCTGCAGCGTCTCCTTGATGTCCTCGCGCGTCTCGACGGGGTTGTCGGTGATGATGTCGTAGGCCGGTGGGATGTGGTACTTCGGCGCGAACGACGCGTTGACCTCACCCGCGGCGAGGATCTTCTCCGGCGGCGACGGGCGCTTGTAGAACTCCAGCGTCCGGCGGCTGCCGCTCTGGATGCCCATCCGCACGCGGTTCATGCCCGCCCACGTCAGCAGCTCGAACTTGTCGCGCTTGACGTAGTTGGGGATCACGCCGTAGACGGCGAACGGCAGGTCGAGCTCGGCCTTCCACAGCTCGGCGAACTCCTCGATCTCGCGGTACGGGATCGCCATGAAGCTGTCGTCGTGGAAGGAGACGTGGCTGAGGTGCGGGAATCGCTCGCGGGCGGTCTTCACCTCGTCGACGATGTAGCGCGCGCTCGGGTGGCGGATGCGCTTGTACTTCGCGTCGTTGGAGATGAACTTCGTGTTGCCGCAGTACGTGCAGTGAAACGGGCAGCCGATCGACCACAGCGTCGTGTAGCTCAGGCCGTCGTTCTCGATGTAGTGCTGGGCGTTCATCGGCTGGAAGCCGACGCCGGCCTCGTAGATGACCTCGCCGTCGCCGTACTGCGGGAACGGCAGCGACTCCATCAT